>JAGLEK010000001.1 GCA_023145125.1 Bacteroidales bacterium
ACTTCAGCCTATCTGTCAAGACTTGAAGGTGCCGTGAGGGATATCGACGGCCAGTCGTATTCTACCCCTCCCGACAGATATGACGACAGCTACCATTACTTTTACCCCAGGGATATCATCTGGTTTGTTGCCGGACCAAACCTGGAAAACATCGACGTGATCAAGCAATCAATAATGGATTATGGAGTGCTTGGCATCTGTATGTGTTACAGCGGAAGCTTCATCAATGCACAGTATGTTCACTATCAACCCCCTCAAACGTCTGATGATCCTAATCATGCCATATCCGTTATCGGATGGGATGACAACAAGGCAACACAAGCCCCTGATCCCGGCGCCTGGCTGGTAAAAAACTCCTGGGGAAGCAGCTGGGGATTTGATGGCTATTTCTGGATCTCCTATTATGATAAGCATGCATGTCAGCATCCTGAAATGGGAGCGATCTCATTCCAGAACGTAGAGCCCCTGCAATATGATAATGCCTATTACCATGATTACCATGGCTGGCGCGATACCAAGACCGGAACAGTCGAAGTATTCAATGCCTTTGTTTCCGGACAGAATGAAGATGTTAAGGCAGTAAACTTCTTTACGGCAGTGGATAACGTGGATTATATCGTTAAGATCTATGACGAATATACAGGCGGAGCCCTCAGCGGAGAACTGATCTCACAGTCAGGTATCATCGAATACTCAGGATTCCATACTATACAACTGCTTACCGACCTTCCCTTGACAGAAGGAAATGATTTCTTCGTTTATCTTTCCCTGTCGGACGGAGGCCATCCTTATGACCGTACAAGCGTTGTACCTGTACTACTTGGTTCTGATGCAAAGACCCTTGTAGAGTCAGCCGCCAGTCCCGGCGAAAGCTATTATATGACTGCCAAAGGCTGGGAAGACTTCTACGATTATGATGACCCCTCAGGATACCAGAATACGGGTAACTTCTGTATCAAAGCCCTTTCAGTATCTGATCCCGTTGGCATCGATGACATGAATGATACAGACCGGGGATTCGATCTCAGGCAGAATGCACCTAACCCATTCAGCTCATCAACAGCCATTGCATATTCATTAGAACAAAATGCCAATGTACAGCTTTTCGTTCTTGACCTGAGCGGCAGGATCGTTGAGAGCCTTGTGAATGAATACCAGCAGGCAGGCAACCATAATATCGTATGGGATGCCGGCAGGTATGAGAATGGCGTTTACATCTATAAGCTGATCGTGAATGGAAAAGCTGCATCGAACAGGATGATCCTGATGCGCTAGCGCTTGACCTGACACCCGGAACTTTATCTTCTCCAGGTATTCACAATGTTATACCACTTTTCCTTGTACGAAGGGGATTTGACGAGACTATAATCATTTTCCGAAAAAGGGTTCCCGACTTTGACAAATTGCAGTCGGATTGAATTGTTGTTCCCCTTTTCACCATATAGCCACTCTTCGATATCCTTTCCCCTGTATACTATCTTAGGAGGCCCGTATACGATGTAGATCAGGCCACGGTCGGTTTTCCATCCCTCGTGGTAGGAAGTGAAATAATTATTGGCATCTACCACCCTGCTATAGTACTTATGGATCATCGCCCTGGCCCTGCTTGCGTTTCCGGCATTGTCAAGCCAGAAATTATCAACAGCCAGCTTGACATCGTCAGCATTACGCATTTCATCAAATTCAGACTTGGTAGTAATATAACGCAAGGGTTGTAGCATCTGCTCTGTAGTGATGATCTCCGGAAAACCCTTATGAAACCTGAACAATGTATATCCTCCCCTCTGGTTGCTGTCTGTCTGGATATGATAAAAACCCTCTTCCTGCAATTGCATGACCCCTGTTTCTCCTTTATTCGCAGCAATAGTAAAAACACTGTCGGCACTGTAATCAAAAAAGGTCTCTGTCTCTTCAAGGAAAGGAGGCAAGGCCAGCGGAAATTCCCGATCATAATACCTTACGAAGACCTGATGAGCAAAGGTATCTGAAATCTGCATGAAAAATGATTCATCCTCAGCTGTCATATTCCTGAACAACAGATCTCCATCAGCATCCCTGAGCAGATAATTGTCCCGGGATAATGGAGACAAATTATCCAGAAAGAGGTAATTGCTGACCGCATCCACCCTGTTCAGATCAGTAAGCTCAAGCTTAAGGATATATTTCCGCTCTTCCGGATACTGAATGTCTATGGTAATAATAGTATCAAAAATATAAAGCGTACTGTCAGTAATGATAATTGTAGTGCTGTCTATTATTTGTTTAGACTCATAAGATTCAAACAAGGCGTATTTGATTCCTGCTTTCCTGAAGCTTTTCCCGCTGTTCTCGGCACTGGATGTCACCATATCAGCCATTTGCACAGAAACATACACTCTTGTTGCCTGGCTGCCATTGTTAAATGCAACGACATCAAGAACGGTAAAATTGGTATTGCTGTATTGATTTGAGAGGTTATACAGGCTCAGCTTATTCAGGCCATGGCAGGCTGTTATCAGAAGCAGTAGAATTAATATATAACGGATGCGCACTTTCATGATTCTTCCTCATCATCATCTGAGTTTGTCTCCAGATAATCCTGCGGAATCTCCTTGGAGGTTTTAGCACCCAGTTCCTGTAATATTTTTACTTTGCCAATTATATTTCCGGCACCGGAACCCAATTTTTTATGTGCTTCATGATAGGTAGCCTGAACGCGGTCTATCTGCCTTCCAAGGTTTTCAAGATCACCCAGGAAAGAGACAAATTTATCATATAAACGCCCACCCTGCCTGGCAATTTCGAGGGCATTGCGTGTTTGCTTTTCGTGCTTCCAGATAGATCCTACTGTCATCAGGGTTGCAAGCAATGTGGTTGGGCTCACTATTACGATCTTTCTTTCCCATGCAAAGGAGAACAGATCGCTCTGCTCCTGAATGGCAAGGCTGAATGCTGACTCAAGCGGCATAAAGAGCAATACAAAATCTGGTGTATCGAGCTTCTCGGTAAGCTGATAACTCTTTCCGGCCAGTTCTTTGACATGCTCCCTGACTGACTCCACATGTGCCTTGACAAATTTTGTTTTCTGCTCTTCCGTTTCGGCACCAATAAATGCTTCATATGCTTTTAACGACACCTTGGAATCAATGATAATATGTTTGTTCTCAGGCAATCTTATGATCACATCTGGCCTGATCATCTCCCCTTTATCATTTCTGTATGATTCCTGAACCAGGTATTCTTCGCCTTTTGTAAGGCCGGAACGCTCAAGCAGGCGCTCAAGGACCATCTCGCCCCAGTTACCCTGCTTTTTGCTATCGGATTTCAGTGCCCTTGTAAGATTATTTGCCTCTTCGCTTAACCTGGTATTCAGCTCATGCAGGTTTTTTATCTCTGCTTTAAGGTCAACCTGGTCTTTTAAGCCCTTTTGATAGGTCTCACTGACCGTCTTCTCAAATTCCTCAATTTTTTGCCTCAGGGGATTGATGACCTCATTGATACTTTTCTGGTTGCTTACTGAAAAGTCAAGGGTGTTTTGCTTTAAAATTTTAGAAGCAATATTCTCAAATTCAAGTTTAAATTTTTCCTGAAGCTTATCCACCTCCTTCTGGTAGTGCTCATACTTCTCCTGCATGGATCTTTCTTTTTCCCCTGCTATGGCCAGTTTCCGGCTTAACTCGGATACCTTATTGCGTTCCTCTTCCAGGTTTTTTTCTGCTGAACCAAGGCTTGATCCTGCCATTGCCAGTTTTTCCCTGTTTACATCGAGTTCCTTTTCCAGCTCCCGGCTGGCTGTAACTGACCGGCTTCTCGCATACAACCATGCTACAGCAGCCCCCAGCAACAATGCTGATCCTGAAATAATATATACCATGTTATCCATTGAAATGTAAAAGTAGAAAAAAATACTTATTTTTGAGCTACACTCGTCTTTACAAATGCCACGGTCATGAAAACATGTAAAACCTTCCTTGCAACATTTCTGGCGAGCTTTCTCCTTTCTTCGTCACTGTTTTCCCAAATAGACACGCCCCCTAAACCCTTTGGCGGAAACCAGTGGATGCGTGAATTCATTTGCAATGAGATGATCTATCCTGAATCTGCCATTAACAACAAAGAGGAAGGAACCGTTGAAGTCTTGCTTACGGTTATGCAAGATGGAAAAACGACAAACTACCGTATTCATGAGTCAGTATCCCCTGTGCTTGACCGGGAGGCAATGCGTATTTGCAAGCTGATCATGTTTTATCCGGCTGTCAGGTCATCAAATTATATCATCAATGATTATAATATCCCTGTAAAATTCAATGTCAAAAAATATAACAGGAACTGTAAGAAGAAAGGCTTTGACAGCTATGAGAAATATAATGGTGCCATCGATACCAGCCTCATGGTTTATCCTATCAAGGCACTGGACGAATCACCCAAACCTGCCTTCGAAGATCCGGAGATGGATTTTGGAAAATTCATTACTGAGAACATAAAATACCCTGAAACTGCCTATACCCAGAACATTAGCGGGGATGTAGAGTTGAGCTTCATTGTTGAAGCAAGCGGGCGCATCTCCAACCTCGAGATAATTGATCCCCTGGGGGGAGGATGTACCGAGGAAGCCATCCACCTGCTGAAGCAGATCTTATGGAAGCCCGGGATACTGGATAATATAGCTGTCAGGACCTCTTTGAGTGTCAAGATCAGCTTCAGCCTCGACAATAATTCCAATCATCAGTATCTTCCCAATAACAACAATACTACAATGTAAATAAAACCACCCGGGATATGATGCGGATCGGCCTGTTATCTGACACACATACCTGGGTATACCCCGGGGTCTATGATTTTTTCAAGGAATGCGATGAGATCTGGCATGCCGGGGATATTGGCGACCGGGCTACCTATGAAATCCTGGAAGACTTTAAGCCACTACGGGCCGTTTATGGAAACATCGACGGCAGCGATGTTCGCATGCTTTGCCGGGAAGTGCAGGTATTTTATTGTGAAGAAGTAAAAGTGATGATAAAGCATATTGGTGGCTACCCCGGCAGATATGATAAAAGTGTACACCAAATGCTTGGCCTGGAAAAGCCGGATCTATTTATCACTGGCCATTCACATATCCTGAAGATCATTTTTGATGAAAAGAAAAATCTATTGCACATGAATCCCGGTGCGGCCGGAAGATCGGGCCTTCACAAAGCAATCACATGCATAAGGTTTATAATAGATGGAAAAGAGATCAAAGATGTGGAAATACTGGATAAAGATCGAAAAACTTTGATAAAAGGATCATCTTAACCTGTCGGCAGAGCGAATAAGCTTTTCGTCCTTCATAATAAATCTGTTTGCCAGGATAAGGAAAATAACAGAAGCTATGGGCAGGTATATGCCTGGCTCGCTGATATAATCGGCATTGGTTTGAGTAAGGCCTTCCAGTTCAGGGACATAGTAAAAAAATATCAAGCCCAGGTAGACAATATTCAATAAGAGATTGAACCTGATCAGCCGAACCTGCACCATCCTTCTTTTATATAAGAATATTGTGACAAAAGCCAGAAAGCTTATCAATCCCAGGACAACAGGCAGTAAGATAGTGTTTGGCCACTCTGCATCATATTGAAATTGTTCTTCAACACCAAGTGCACTTAATTTTATAACATACATGTTTCCCCAAAAGCTTGCGATGGGGAAGAAAAACGTGGCCAGACCGCTTATAAATACTAAAAACAGGAATAATGACTGAATGCGTTGTATCATTTGAAATAAATATTTCAACAAAGATAAAAAACTTGTGTTTGTAAAATATTATTATATTTGCAAAATCAATTGGATATCATATCCAGATATATTCCTTTATATCCATTATTTAATTTAAATCATTTACCTTATATCCAAAAGCGCATGATGCCTGTAGGCTTAACCATGCGGATATATTTCCACGATTAACAAAACATCACATTTTATGTACGACATTATTCAACTAAGCGGGAAACTTGTTCCTGAGCTAAAAGAAATTGCCAAAGAACTGAACATCCCCAAGTACGAAAAACTTTTAAAACAGGATCTTATCTACAAGATCCTCGACCAACAGGCCCTGAATCCCACCCCTGACATATTAAAGAAAGAGAAGGCCGACACTCATGCCAGGCGCCACGGCCGTAAGAGAGGCGAAAAACCTGCACCTGCAAAGGAGGAGAGAACTCCTGCAAAAGCAGAAAAACCTTCAAGCCCGCATGTCAAAGAAGACAAGCCCAGAGGCAGGGGAAGAAAACCCAAGTCGGAAAAACCTGAAACTACTAATATTCAGGGCGACAAGAAAGAAAAACCCGGCTATAAGGGTGAAAAGAAAGAGGATCCCAGGTTTAAGGGAGAAAAGAAAGAACCCGTTCGTGTTGAGAAGCCCAGGGAAAACAAACCTCACGAAAGGCCCCTGCTGCAACCCGGACATCCGGATAAAGACAAATTCCGGCATAAAGACCACGGCCATCGAAAAGATGAGGAAGCTTATGCTGAATTCGACGGAGTGGTTACCAGTGAGGGCGTATTGGAGATCATGCCTGATGGTTATGGCTTCCTGCGTTCATCAGATTATAATTACCTGAACTCACCGGATGATATTTATGTATCCCAATCACAGATCAAGCTCTTTGGCTTAAAGACCGGTGATAACGTAAGGGGTAGTATCAGGCTGCCAAAAGACGGAGAAAAGTATTTTCCGCTTATAAAGGTGGTGGAGATCAACGGACGTACCCCTGAAGAAGTTCGTGACAGAATCCCATTCGAGTACCTGACCCCCTTGTTCCCGCAAGAAAAATTCACCCTGTCAAACAACCCCAATCCTGAAGAAGCCATAGCTACCAGGATCATCGATATGTTCACACCTATCGGGAAAGGACAGCGTGGGCTGATCGTTGCACAACCGAAAACAGGAAAAACCATACTCCTTAAGGCAATTGCTAATTCAATTGCCCATAACCACCCTGAAGCATACCTCATCGTGCTGCTGATCGATGAAAGGCCTGAAGAGGTCACTGATATGGAAAGAAGTGTGAAAGCAGAGGTTATCTCTTCCACTTTCGATGAACCTGCCGACAAGCATGTTAAGATTGCCAATATTGTACTGGAGAAGGCCAAGAGAATGACTGAGTGCGGACATGACGTGGTGATACTGCTTGATTCCATTACTCGCCTTGCACGTGCCTATAATACAGTTTCCCCGGCCTCAGGTAAAGTACTTTCCGGTGGTGTGGAAGCGAATGCACTCCAGAAACCAAAACGTTTCTTTGGTGCTGCAAGAAAGATCGAAGGTGGTGGGTCGCTCACCATTATCGCAACAGCCCTGACCGATACCGGATCAAAAATGGATGAGGTGATCTTCGAAGAATTTAAAGGCACAGGTAACATGGAACTTCAGCTTGATCGCAAATTATCCAACAAAAGGATCTATCCTGCTATCGATATGGTTGCTTCCAGTACCAGGCGCGATGATCTGCTCCTCGATAAGGAAAACCTGCAGAGGATATGGATACTCAGGAACCACCTGGCAGATATGAACCCGCTGGAAGCCATGGAATTCCTGAAAGACAAGATAAGATTCACAAAAACCAACGAGGAGTTTATGATCTCCATGAATGGTTAATGTATATTTATGGTTGCCAACCTTCAAAAGGTTGGCAACCCTTTTTTATCTGCCAAGAACCTTTGCAGAAATCTCTTTAACATCCAGGCCATCAAAATTTCCTGACGACATCAGAAGAAGATTACTATGTTTCCAGCCCTGCTTTAGCAGTTCAGTCAGCATTTCTTCCGAATCATTGAATACCAGCATATCCTCCCTTCCAAAAGCATTCATGACCATTTCTACTGTAATTTCAGGAAGCTTTTTCAAAGCGATCGTATGCGGGTTAAAATAAACCATGGCTGTGTCTGCAGCATCCATGGCACCCCTGTATTCCTGAAGGAAATCGCTGTTCAGGCTACTGTATGTATGCAGCTCCATGCATGCAACAAGCCTGCGATCGGCAAAATGAGCTTTCATGGCTGATACCGTGGCCTTTAATTTAGATGGTGCATGCGCAAAATCCAGGTATATGGCAGTTTCCTGTGTTTCATCGATCAGCTGAAGTCTTTTTGAGGCCCCCTTAAAGGAGGAGATAGCTTCGGCAAATGTTTCCTGCGAAATTCCCAGGGCTGAACATACCTCCATCGCCCCGGCAATATTTTGCAGGTTATGATCACCAAATACGTGTATCGGGAATTCTTTATTGCCGGCTGTCAAAAAGATATTGCGCCCTTTTCTGATGAAGGAAGGCATATTATACGGAACAAGCTTGATATCAGGATTGCTATCGATAATAGACTGAAGTACTGCATCTTTATCGTAATAACTAAGTTCACCCCCGGGTTCGATAAGCCGGATAAATTCCCTGAATTGCTCGATATAAATTTCAAATGTCGGAAACACATTAATGTGATCCCAGGCAATACCGGTGATCAGCGCAATATGTGGCCTGTACAGATGAAACTTAGGCCTCAGGTCGATGGGGGATGTCAGGTATTCATCGCCTTCCAGGATCATAATTCCTGCATCCTCACTGATCCTCACCATCACATCAAAACCTTCTAATTGGGCACCCACCATGAAATCGAAGTTTACACCGGTTTTATACAAAACATGCATGATCATGGCCGTGATAGTGGTTTTGCCATGGCTCCCGGCAATAACAACGCGTTGCTTGTTTTTCGACTGTTCATACAAAAACTCAGGATAAGAGTAGATCTTAACTCCTTCCTCTTTTGCCCTGATCAATTCAGGATTGTCCTTTTTGGCATGCATGCCAAGGATAATGGCGTCCAGGTCTTTAGTGATCTTTTCGGGAAACCACCCGTTTTCGGATGGCAACAATCCAAGCTTTGCCAGCCTGCCCCTTGACGGTTCAAAGATCTCGTCATCAGAGCCTGTGATCGTATACCCCATCTGATGTAAGGCAATGGCAAGATTATGCATTGCGCTGCCTCCGATCGCGATAAAATGTATTTTCATATCTCCTTTAAATACGCTGATTATGGCCATTCAAAGTTAATTTAATTTGCTACCTTTGTTATACCTATTTTCTATTATTATGCTATCCCCGGATCAAGCCAGGCAACTAAGAGATTTAAATGAGCGGTTTGTAAATGCAAAGGCGGAGGAAATCCTTTCTTTTTTTTCTGACCAATACGGCAATGAACTGGCGTTTGCCACCAGCCTCGGGGCAGAAGACCAGGTGCTGACATTTTTGCTTTCGCAAATCAATAAAGATGTGAAGATCTTCACTCTTGACACGGGGCGGCTGTTTCCGGAAACTATCGACCTGATCGACAAAACAAATAAACTTTACGATATAAATATCTCGGTTTACTTTCCCGAATTCTCCCGTGTCGAGAAAATGGTTAACAGCAAAGGCATCAACCTGTTTTACGAAAGCATTGAAAACAGGGAGGAATGCTGTCACATTCGTAAGATCATCCCTATGAAGCGTGCTCTGAAGGGTGTTAAAGCGTGGGTAAGCGGACTGCGCTCCGAACAATCTGTAACAAGGCAGGACCTGTCAGTTGTTTCCTGGGATGAGAAATTCGAATTGGTCAAGATCAACCCTCTGTTAAACTGGACCGAAGCGCAGCTTTGGGATTTTATCAAAACCCATGATATCCCATACAACGAGCTCCACGACAAAGGATATCCGAGCATCGGTTGCCAACCATGTACAAGGGCTGTAGAACCCGGTGAGGATGTGCGCGGCGGCCGCTGGTGGTGGGAAATGCCCGAAAACAAAGAATGCGGCTTGCATAAGAGGGATAACTGATCTTTGCCGGGCAGGCTCCTGAACAATTCTGAATATTACTAATCCAATAAATTATTTTGACAGATCTATGTATACCGGCAGGTGGTCGCTAAAACCGCCCAGATATGAAGGACCGGCATAGGTACGGTACGGTTTCATACCCAGGTATCTCTCATCCTCTTTAAGTAAAAACTCCGCTGAAAAGATGACAGCCTTTCCATCTTTAACCTTGAGGCCGGTATTATCAAGCAAAGATCCGGAAACAATGATCTGATCATAAACTTCCCAGTCAGCTTTGTATTTCATGCTACCTTTCTTTTCATTTAAATACAAAGGGAACATCAGGTTATACAATTCTGAAGAGTTGCCATCATACTTGCTCCGGGCTCCCAATACCTTATAAACAGCAGTATCATCGGGATTGTCGTTCAGGTCACCTGCTATAAGGATATTGGGCTTTCCATCTGCCTTAAAGATAGAATCGGTGAATGCCCTCAGTATATTTGCCACGGCAACCCGTTTCGGCATGCTTGCCTCAACCCCACCCCATCGCGATGGCCAGTGGTTAATAAATAAATGTATTGTGTCCGTTTGAAACAGCAGGCCCTTGACATAAAGAATATCCCTGGTATGCATTTTCGGATCAGCATTAAACTCTATGGGGATCCACATTGATATGATGGGAGTGAAAAATGCCGGCATGTATAGAAGTCCCACATCGATCCCACGCCTGTCAGGCGAATTCTGATGAATTATTTTATATCCTGCTCCTTCCAGCAGCCTGTGCTTTGCAAGATCATATAATACATCCCTGTTTTCAACTTCACACAAAGCAAGCAGTGCAGGCAATTCCCATTCACCAAGGGCTGTCAGTGTTTTTGCAATGTTATCTAATTTCTCATGGTACCTTTTGATGCTCCAGCCATTTTCGCCTTCGGGGGTAAAAGCTTCATCCAGAGTCAGGGAATCATCCGTAACATCAAATAAATTCTCAACATTGTAGAATACAAAGCGCACCGGCACGCTATTCTGTGCGTAACAGGAAGTAAATATCAGCACACACTGCACTATAAAGAAGAGGATGCCGTGAAATATATTTTTCACCATATGCCGGTTTTTATTTAAAATTAGTATAAATTCCCCGAATATTTGCATTAATAATTTAATCATTATGGTGTAAATGGGAACAAAATTTTAATTTTGTCGTATATTGAACATTGAAGTAAAAATTATTTATTAACTTATCACACTGATTTTCATTGATTAAGCCTTTTAAATAGAAAAAAGTTTATAAATTTTTATTGAAACAGGGTTACCTTTTTCAAAAATCAGTATTAATAGTTGGAACTGTGATGCATTACATCGAAGAATCGTTACTGGAGGGTATACGGTTGCATGACTCCGATACATTGGAGTACATCTACAAGAAGTTTTTTCCCTCAGTAAAGGCCTTCGTAAATAACAACAGTGGTAATGATGATGATGCCCGGGACGTTTTCCAGGAAGCCATTGTAGCTATTTACAGGAAGGTTGGCGATGAAAGCTTTGCGATCACATGTTCTTTCAAGACATATGTTTATGCAGTTGTCAAAAACTTATGGCTGAAAGAGCTTGAAAAACGCAAAACTTCCGGTGTAAAGTTGCAGGTAGAAGGCGATTTTGAGATCGCAGAAGAACCTCTGGATGGATCATTTTTTGATCCCAAGAGTGAGAGATTCAAACTTTATCAAAAGCATTTCCTTACGCTAAGTGAGGATTGCCAGAAGGTGCTCAGATTGTTTTTTGCTAAACAATCATTGCAGGAGATCTCACAAACCATGGGCTTCGGAAGCGAGAAATACGCCAAGAAGAGAAAGTTCCAATGTAAAGAAATACTGGTGAAAAGGATAAAAAATGACCCCGAATTCAATAAAATAAAACAATGAAAACACTAGAAAAAGATCTGTTTGAACTTATCGATGAGAAACTCAGTGGAGAGTTAAGCGGCGAAGAACTTGAGGCCTTTGATTTAGACCTCATGAATGACCCGGAACTCATGTCTGAGTTCGAGCTTCACGAAGAAATTGATGAAGCTATCCAGGAAAGTGAGGTAATAGAATTGAGGAAGAAACTCGATCTGGTATACGACCTCACACAAAACAAAAAACAACCCGGACTGTTACGTACCATCTTACGGCACAAATTATCAAGGATCGCAGCAGCATCATTCGTTGTACTGCTGATCATGACATCGCTCTCCTTGTACTTCCTGAGGCCGGATGGGAACATGTCTAACGACAGTTTGTTCAAAATCTATTACCAGCCTGATGCAGCTTTGCTTATCAGGGGTACCGATAGCCAGAATGCCGCCCTTATTGAGGCATTCCAGTTATATGAAAACAAAGAATATACTTCTGCACTTGAGTTGTTTGCCGTGGTATTGGATGCCGACGGCGAAAACATTCCGGTGCAATTTTATTCAGGAATATCAAATATTGAATTAGGGCAATACAGGGAAGCTCTGCATCCGTTTAATTTCATTATGGGAAACAATCAAAACCTTTACATTGAGCGTGCTGAATGGTACGCCTCTCTTTGTTACCTGAAATTAAATGAAAATGAAATTGCAGTAGACCTATTCCGCAAGATCAGCCTCAGTAACAGCTTTTACAAGGACAAAGCACACGAGATCCTGAAGAGCATACAAGACTGATCAAAACTTTTTAATTTTATTGAATTAAAACAGACTTTTGAGAGAGCCCCTGAGTAATCGGGGGCTTTTTTTATGCCCTTTTTCTGCGAAAGCGATATACCAGGAATATGATAACCCCCAGGCCAATAACAGCAAGGATCAACTGGTATAACTTTCCAAAGGCCGGACTTATCAGCGCCCTGGTATCACCAATGCAAACATAGCCTGACCACAGGTACGGATGCGCACCCAGCTGATCGGCATCCCGGAGGTAACTGAGTTTGGCTTCCTGCAGTGCCTCATCAATATCCATCCCATCGTCAAGGTTTTGATAGAAGCCGGTCATCAGGATGGATCCCGACTGATCTTCCACAGCCCATAATGTCATAATAACACTCGGTACCCCCGCAAAAATAAACCCCCTGGCCATGCTCATGATCCCCTCCCCTTTTTGAAGCTTGCCGGAGCCGGTATTGCAGGCACTTAAAACAGCCATCCTTGCATTGAACTGCATATTGAAGATCTCGTAGGCATTCAGTAAACCATCATTTTCCTCAATGGTATCATTGTTCAATGTAAAAACAAGCTGGGAATACATTGGGTTTTCATCATTGATGAGAGTGTGCATTGCCAGATGCAATATATCATAGAACGGAGCCTTTTCCTTAAATGCCTGCTCGGTTGCTTCATAACCCTCATAGCTATCGCAGTCAATAATTGCACTTATGTTCTCGATCTCACTGGAAATAAACCTGAGTGGCACAAGAGAGGTTGAATAATCACGGAAAGTGGGGAATTTATCACTGCTGATCTCACTAACATTCTCATAGGTAGGAGCAAACGCAAGCAATTGCTCAGGGGGCTTTTCCTGTCTGTTATTATCGCTGAAATGCAATGTTGCAGAATATGAATAATTCGTCCTGTATTTATAGATAAGATAGGGCAAGGTCCTGTAATCCATCATTTCCCCCGATGGTAATTCCGTAAGCAAGGCCTCAAAAGGAATATATCCCAGCTCACCGTCGGGTATAATGATCAGCTTTTTCCCAAGTATCTGCTCCTCAACGGGCAGCAGGAATGTCTGGTAAAGATAATATCCGGCATGCAGATATGTACGGTAATCATCTATCGTGTTATTGTTAAAATCGTTATTCCTCAAAAAACGGCTTAAAGCATCAACATTTTCATGAAATGAAGAATCGATAAGTAAGCTGGTGATATAATAATCATTATTGCTAACCACAAAAATAAACAAGCTGCTATCGCTCAATGAATATTCAACAAGCACATGTTCACTGTCAAGGCCGTTCATTACGCCCTTAAGCCCGATAACCTCATTGTTGTATTTTGTGGCAAATTCGGGGAAATCTTCGCGTATTACATCATCCAGGCTGTCGAGCTGCTGACTCAGATTCAATAGTTTTCCCTGTAATCTGGCAAGTTTTAACGAATCCTGGGAAAGGCCCTGCTTTTCTTCATAAAGTTTTTTCTTGTAAGTATCGGTTTCCCGTTTCAGGTCCTGTTCAAAGACCTGCAATTCTG
>JAGLEK010000010.1 GCA_023145125.1 Bacteroidales bacterium
TCAACCCAACACTCACTTCGTCCTCCGAAGCTTTAGCGTAGGAGGAACACCCAAAACTTTTTTATCTTTTTTCGGAAGTTTACTGACAATCAGATCATACGAATGATCGATCCATTCCCTGATCAGGGAAACATCAACACTACCATCGATAATCACATTATTCCAATGAACCTTATTGAAGTGCCATGCCGGCATTACGGCAGGGTAGCGCTCACGAAGGTTAATGGCAAGTTCCGGATCGCACTTGATGGATACGCTCAGGCCTTTTTCAAGATCGGTAACAGCAAACATCTTGTTCATCACCTTGAAAACCAGGGTGGTTTCATCAAAAGGAAAGCTTTCGGTAGTTCCCTTCTTTGATAAACAATACTCGCGAAGCTCTTCTATATTCATATTACTACTGATTGTTAGTTATTTAATGATTTTCTAACTAGATATTTATAAAATAAATCACCATTGCTATGTAAAAAATACATTAATTTTGTCGGCTGTAAGGACAGGAATACAACTAAACGGCAATTGATGTTGATCAATTGCCTTGATTTTTGATTGGCCCTGGCCTTATCTTTGTAGAAACAAATATATGCAAATATGGCTTTAAAGAGAAAAACCTCCGACCTGAAAAAGAGGATGCGCAATGCTCTCCAGGGAGGTGGATCCAAAGCAATAGAAAAGCAAAAGGCAATAGGCAAGCTGACAGCGAGGGAGCGTATCATCGCCCTGCTCGATCCGAGGTCTTTTCATGAATACGATATCTTCGTTGAGCATGCAGCCCATGATTTCGATATGGACAAGAAGCGTCTGCCGGGCGACGGTGTTGTCACCGGTACCGGGACTATCAGCGGGCATCCGGTCTGCATTTACGCACAGGATTTTACTGTTGCAGGCGGTTCGCTTGGCCTGGCGCATGCCAAGAAGATCACAAAGATCATGGACCATGCAATGAAACTCGGAGTACCCATTATCGGGATCAACGACTCGGGTGGTGCCAGGATTCAGGAAGGTGTAAATTCACTGGCGGGTTATGGTGAGATCTTTTACCGCAACACACAGGCTTCCGGGGTTATTCCTCAGATATCTGTGATCCTCGGCCCCTGCGCCGGTGGTGCTGTTTACTCCCCTGCCCTCACCGACTTTGTTTTTGTTGTAGAAAATATTTCCAAGATGTTCATCACCGGCCCGGAGGTGATCAAAACCACTATCGGTGAAGAAATTTCCATGGAAGACCTGGGTGGAGCCCGGGTACACGCCGAAACTACGGGAAATGCCCATTTCTTTGCAATGAGCGAACAGGAATGTTTCGATCAGATCAAAGAGCTGATCACTTTCATTCCCTGGAACAACCAGAAAAAAGCTGATGCATTTCCAAAGAAAGCCCCTCGTACGCGCACATATAATATTGATGGTATCGTTCCAACCGACCCCAAGCAGCCTTACGACGTAAGGCATGTGATCAAGTCAATCTGCGACGACAGCGATTTTTTTGAGGTACAGGAGCTGTTCGCAGCCAACATCGTGATCGGCTTTGCGAGGCTGAAAGGTGAAACTGTAGGGTTTGTGGCAAACCAGCCTCTTGTGCTTGCCGGGGTACTCGATGTAGACTCAAGCGATAAGGCAGCACGCTTTATCCGCTATTGCGACGCATTCAACATCCCCCTGGTGACCCTCGTCGACCTGCCGGGATATCTTCCGGGCGTTGACCAGGAACATTCCGGTGTGATACGACATGGTGCCAAAATACTTTATGCTTATTCTGAAGCAACAGTGCCGAAGCTTACGGTTGTAATTCGTAAAGCTTACGGTGGAGGATATATTGCCATGTGTTCACATCATCTGCGTGCCGACTTCGTATTTGCATGGCCAACAGCCGAGATCGCCGTGATGGGCCCTGAAGGCGCTGCTAATATAATCTTCCGTAATGAGATAAAAAATGCAGAAAATCCGGAAGAGGTCAGGAAGCAGAAGGTCAAAGAGTACAAAGACAAATTTGCTAACCCATATGTGGCCGCTGCACATGGTTATATAGATGCCGTCATTGAACCCAACGACACCCGGAGGATGCTGATCCATGCACTGGAAATCTCAGCGAACAAACAGGAAACGCCACCAAAGAAGAAACATGGTATACCACCATTTTAAAATAATGTGCCATGAAAAAAGATGATAAATATGCAGGCAAGATGAAGTCGCTTACTGTCGAGAGCGCCAAATACCGCACCCTGCTCACAAAAAAGTTTGAGAACCGTAAGGCTTACAAAGAAAAGGACCCACGAATGGTGCTTGCATTTATTCCGGGCACAATCCGCAAGATAAATGTTAAAGAAGGGGATGTAGTAAGCGAAGGAGACCTCCTTCTGACTCTGGAGGCCATGAAAATGAAGAACCGTGTTCTGAGCCCAGTCGACGGAACGATCAAACGTGTAAATGTGAAAAGCGGGATAATTGTTGCAAAAAACTTCGTACTTATTGAACTAGCCTGATCCGGATCAGCCAATAGATCTCAAATACTCCTGATAAAGTTTATTGTTTTCCGAAATATACACCAGTAATTCATCCTTTCCCAGGGCTGTCACTGCTGAAGTGATAAAGCTGCGGGGTAATTCCTCCCAGGTCAAGCTGAGCTTAGTGGCATAGGCTTCCATGGAATCTTCAAGCTTAATTCTGGACAGCTTATCAGATTTCGTAAAAACGATCACAAAAGGAAGCTGCTTTAGTCCCATCCAGGCCATAAACTCCATATCGTTCTTTTGTGGTTCATGCCTGGAATCAATAAGGATGAAGGTGCAAATGAGGTTTTCCCTCTTCAGCAGATAGGCATTGATCATCTTTTTCCATTTCGCACGTTCACTTTGCGAGATCTTTGCATACCCATAGCCGGGAAGGTCTACCAGGAACCATTCATCATTAACAATAAAATGATTTATAAGGCGTGTTTTTCCGGGGGTGCCGCTGATCTTGGCCAGGCCCTTTTTGCCGACAAGCATATTTATAAGTGAGGACTTTCCCACATTCGACCTGCCGATGAAAGCATATTCAGGGAACGACTGCTCAGGACAGGAACCCACATCCGGACTGCTGATCACGAAACTGGCTGACTTTATTTCAGGAAACTTATTTTTCTTCATCTTCTTTTAAATAAGATGAAATATGGCGGTCTTTCTTGTAATCGTGGATATCTTCTATGGTTACAATGATGCCCATCTCTTCCACACCTCCGAAGGTGGGATTAACAGCTGCGCCGAAAGAGCGCATTGTTGCAGAAAGATTCATATATGCATTGAATAAAGGCGGAACGCCTTCTTTAAGGCCGCGGATCTTATGAACAAGGATCCTGTAGTCCTCGTCGTAGTTACAACCCGTAAAGATACTTTTCAATACCTTCTCAGGAGTATTCACCACTACAGGCTTGATCGGTGTCATAAGTTTCTCTTTATCGGGAAAATACTTTGAGATAAAATAATACAGCAAGTCTTTGGCCAGGGCATCATAATGTGGGTATAAGGTCACCTTCCCAAAAAGAAATTTGATATCGGAATTATCAATGATGATGGCGCCAAGCCCATCCCAGATATTATCAAGCGAATACATACCCCTTCGCAGGTCGACGGTCGGCTGGTAAAAAGTCTGTACGAAGCTCCTGCCAAGTTCAACGGTTACAGGCATGTATTCCTTAATAAACTTCTCTGATATATTAAACAACTTGCCTGTCGGGGTTCTCAAGCTGCCATCATCCCTGATGCTGATATCCTTGCCATGGATAAAGCGGTACCCTCCTATGATCTCGCGTTCATTCGGATCCCAGACGATCAGCTGCTTGAATGGAACTTCATCCGTATCATACTGATCAATGTCAATAGCCTTTCCGGTCCCGCCTCCGGCATCACGGAACGTCATCTCCCTCAAGCGCCCGATCTCTCTCATGGTATTCGGCGAATCATGATGAGTGATCACAAATATCTTATTGGCTGCATTGTTCGTGTCCCTGATGAACCTGTCGTCATTCAGTTCCTTTTCTATCAATGCCCTGTCGACAGGCGAAATGATGGTTTCCATAACTTATAAATTATGTTCTTTCTTTAATTCATATACCTTATCCCTCACCATGGCTGCCCATTCGAGGTCGCTTTTACTCCTGTCAAAGCTTTCCCATGGAATAGGGTCCCCGATAATAATATGCATGGTTTTATCAAATTGTTTATAGGTTTCATCAACGAGGTAAAGCATCTCCAGGTTTGCCTTGATCCCAAGCTTATTACGAAAGTTAGCCAGGTTATAGAACCAGTTCGAATTCCTTCCATCCATGTACATAGGGATAATATCCCGTTTATGCTGCTTAGACTTTGTAATGATGGTCTTCTTCCATTCAAGGTCCCTTATCAAGCCATTTTTCTTTCTTGATACAAGTCCAGCCGGGAAATACAATAATAGTTTATCCGATGCAAAGGTTTCATTGAACAGCCTGACATTTTCAGCATTGCTGCCATGCTTATTGATGGGTATGAAGAATTCCTTCATATTATCAAGGCTGAGCAGGATGTCATTCACCGGAAAGATAAAATCTTTTCTAACCCGGGAGATCGCACTCATAAAAGCAATACCATCAATTCCCCCGAGAGGATGGTTGGAAGCCATCAGGTATCTACCACTTTTTGGTATCTTCTCCTCGCCTATTACTTTGAGGTTAACCCCGAACTCATCCATGATGGCATAAACAAATTCCAATCCCATTTGATGCCCGTGCCTGCTGATAAAATCATTTACATCATCTTCATGAACGATCCGCCGGAGATAATTAAGTACAAACCAGGGCATGAATCTGGCCAGAGCGGGACTCTTCTTTCTGATGATCTCTTTCAGGTCGATAAATTTTTCCTTTTTGCTCAAAGTATTAGATTTTCGCCACGTTCGAAGATGATCGAAAGCAGCCTTACACATACAAAAATACGACTTATTCCTGTGCTTTCGACAAGCCCGGATCCAGCTGTGCAAATCACAGCGCAAACAACTGAAAATATGAAATTTAGGCATGCATATCCTGCAAGCCCCGCCAACCGCTAATTTCTACATATTAACATTTTGTTGACAAAAATTGTAACAAGTTTTAATAAAAAGTGGTAAAATGTGGTAAAATGTGGTAAATCATTTCATATTTTTACACAAAATTGAATTTGCGTGTCGAATATTATCGGGACATACGAGTGTAAAGTTGATGTAAAGGGAAGGCTTATGTTTCCTGTTGCATTCAAGGGACAGCTTGATAAGAGCCTGTCGAATGGCTTTGTCATTAAGCGGAGCATCTTCCGTAAATGCCTGGAGCTATACCCATTTGAAGAATGGGACCTTGAGAGCAAGCGCATCAACAATCTCAACCGATTTGTTAAGAAGAATGTCGACTTCATCCGGAAATTCATGGCTGGTGTAAAAACTGTTGAATTAGATGTTACCGGGAGGTTACTGATCCCCAAGGACCTTATCCACTACGCTAACATTAAAAAAGAGATTGTACTTGCATCAGTTGTGAACAAGATTGAGATCTGGGACAAATCAGAATACGAGAAAGCGGTTGACTATGACTCCGATGAATTCGCCGACCTGGCTGAAGATGTTATGGGTGATATAGAAACCGAACCGAAAAACTGATGTACCATACCCCTGTCCTACTAAAAGAAAGCATACAAGGACTCATGATCGAAAGCGGCGGCACATATGTGGATGCCACTTTCGGTGGTGGCGGGCATTCCATGGAGATCATGAAGCAGCTGAAGGAAGGTAAGCTTATTGCTTTCGACAGGGACCCTGATGCATTGAACAATGCTATCAAAGGCAAGAACTTCATTCTCGTCAATGCAGATTATAGGTACGTCAAAAATTTCCTGCAGTTGCATGATGCAATCCCATGTGACGGCATCCTGGCCGACCTTGGTGTTTCTTCCCACCAGATCGACGCCCCCGAGCGCGGTTTCTCAACTAGGTTTGAAGGTGAATTGGATATGCGCATGGACAAGCGTAATCCATTGACTGCAGCAGATGTGGTAAACAATTATACAGAACATGATCTTAAGGTAATCTTCAGTAAGTACGGAGAGATAAAGAACAGCAAGCGGCTGGCGTCTGCCATTACACATGCAAGAAACGCAAGCCCCATCCACTCTACCACAGCATTTAAAGCAATTGTACGGGAATGTGCTTCGCGCGGGCAGGAAAACAAATACCTGGCGCAGGTTTTCCAGGCAATCAGAATAGAGGTGAACAGGGAACTGGAATCCCTTGAAACATTCCTGGTGAAGGGCATGGAGACGCTGAAGCCGGGTGGCAGAATGGTGGTGATCTCCTACCACTCCCTGGAAGACAGGCTGGTGAAAAATTTCTTCCGGAGCGGAAATACAGAGGGCAGAAAGGAACAGGATTTCTACGGAAATATACAAACAGGCATTCGGGCAATAACCAGGAAGCCTGTGGTGCCGGGCCAGGAAGAAATCGATCGCAACCCAAGGGCCAGAAGTGCAAAACTAAGAATAGGGGAAAAGATATAATCATGGTTAAACAGGCAAATAAAATTAAGGCAGGCGTTCCTGAAAATGCTCCCTCAAAGCCCCGTATCAAGGGTGTAGGCGGGGCTTTTCAGAACGTTCTTGGTGGCAACTTTCTCAGAAGGGAAAGCTCCATCAGGCTATTGCCATTTTTCCTTTTCCTCACCATCACCATCATGTTTTATATCGCAAACACCTACTACGCCGAAAAAAAAGAAAGGAATATCCAGGCACTGAGAAAATCATTGAAAGAGTTGCGATATGAGTACATCACCACAAGATCTGAACTCATGAAGCAAAGCCAGCAATCTGAAGTTGCCCTGAAGCTGAAAGGGATCGACATAAAAGAATCCAGGGTTCCGCCCGTAAAAGTGATAAAAAAGGAAGAAAGCACACCCCATGACTGAAAATATTAAGAAAGACATATTATGGCGCGTGTACCTCGTTTACCTTGGTATTTTATTCCTTGGCCTTGCCATCATCGGGAAGGCAGCGTATATCCAGTTCTATGAAGGGCCGGAGCTGGTGGCAAAATCTGAAAGACAAGAGATCCGGGAGTTCGATCTCAAAGCAAACAGGGGTAACATCTATGATGTCAACGGTAACCTGCTGGCTACTTCTGTTCCAATATTCGAGATCAGGATGGATGTGGCATCTCCCCATATTTCTGACAAATTCTTCAACGACAATGTAGGCGCACTGGCGCAAAGCCTCAGTGAGCTTTTTAAGGACAAATCCACCTATCAATATAAGAAGGGACTTACAGATGCCCGCAAAAAGGGTAACAGATATTACAGGATAAAAAATAAAGTAAGCTATGCTGAGCTTAAAGAGTTAAGGGCCTTCCCAATCCTGAACCGGGGCAAATACCGCGGAGGCCTGATCGTGAACCAGCAGACCAGGCGGGAGATGCCTTTCGATGAATTGGCCAGGCGTACCATTGGTTATGAGAATAAGGAAGAAAACCTCTTCGTAGGCCTTGAAGGGGCCTATAATGATTTTCTTGAAGGTACCGATGGCAAGCAGATCATGCGCAGGGTTAATAACAATGAATGGATCCCCGACTATAGCGAAGCTAAGCTGGAGCCTTCCGATGGGCTGGATATCATTACCACCATCGAGGTCAACCTTCAGGATGTGGCAGAGAATGCCCTGCACCAACACCTCATACAGCATCAGGCCTTCCAGGGTTGCGCCATCCTTATGGAGGTAAGCACAGGGCACATCAAAGCCATTGCAAACCTTCGCCTCGACGAAAAAACAGGTAAATACGAAGAATCATACAACTATGCTATCGCTGAAGGCATTGAACCCGGCTCTACCTTTAAACTACCCACCATTATGGCCTTGCTCGAAGACGGTAAGGTCAGGCTTTCCGATACCATCGATATTGGTGACGGTTGGTCAATGTATCACGGCCATACCATGCGTGATGTAAAGAAAATACGTGATGGCAGGATCACTGTCAGGGAGTCATTCGAGAAATCATCAAATGTTGGAATTTCGCAGATTACAGTTAAAGCCTATGAGGAGAATCCTTCAGAATATATCAACAGTATCTATAGCATGTCGCTGGGCAAGCTTCTGGGGCTCGAGATAGCCGGCGAAGGGAAGCCTCAGATCAAACATCCCGACAGCACCCGGTATTACTGGTCAGGCACCAGCCTGCCATGGATGTCGATAGGGTACGGGCTCAAAGTCACCCCAATACAAACCCTTGCTTTTTATAATGCCGTTGCCAACAATGGCGTAATGGTCAAGCCCATGTTCGTGAAGGAGGTCAGGCAGGCAGGCAGGGTTATAGAATCATTCGAGACAGAAGTGATCAATAGCAGCATTTGTTCACAGGCAACCATTGATTCTGCAAGATCATTGCTGGAAGGTGTTGTTGAGAGAGGAACAGCAAGAAACCTCAGGAACAGGTACTATAAAGTAGCCGGAAAAACAGGAACCGCACAGATCGCTGACGAAAATGCGGGATACATTAAAAAGAGGTATAACGCCTCCTTCGTAGGCTACTTTCCGGCTGATAATCCAAAATATTCCTGCATCGTCGTGGTAAACGACCCTGCACAGGGAAAATACTATGGCGGATCTGTTGCGGCACCTGTATTTAAAGAAATTGCCGATAAAGTGTATGCCACACATCTCGACATCTACCAGGAGACGGAAGAAGAAATTGTCGAAACCCAACTGCCACCGATAATGTATGGCAGCCACGAAGACCTCAGCTGGCTTTGCGAAGACCTGAGCATTCCCCTTTCACCCGCAAGCGCAGTTTCGGAATGGGTAGTATGCTTCAGGGAAGATGACGGCATCCGCTTTGCCCCACGCGTGATCCGCGACGCAATTGTTCCAAATGTAAAAGGAATGAACGCCCGTGATGCCGTATTCATTCTCGAGCAATTGGGCATGAAGGCCACCATAAACGGCCACGGAAAGGTTCGTATGCAGTCGGTTGTACCGGGCAGCAAGGTTACACAAGGACAGGAAATAACTCTCAGGCTTTCAGAAAAGGGATAGATGATGGGAAAGAAACTGAAAGACATATTATATAAGGTTCCGGTAACGGAGATACATGGCTCTACCGATATTGTTGTGCAGGATCTTTGCATTGATTCCCGCCTCGCAGGAGCAGGCTCCATGTTCATAGCCCGCAAGGGAACTGCTCTGGATGCACATCAATTTATCCCGGCCCTGGCCGAAGAGGGTGTTGCGGCAGTCCTGTGTGAAGACCTGCCACCGGCACTTATAGATGATGTGACCTATATCCGTACCGCCAACAGTGACCATGCCCTTGGCATCCTTGCTTCAAATTTCTACGACAAGCCTTCTGAGAGTCTCATCCTTTGCGGGGTGACGGGCACCAATGGCAAAACGAGCGTTGCAAGCCTCCTTTACCAGCTATTCACCAAACTCGGCTATGGAGCGGGGCTGATCTCAACGGTGAAGAACATGATCGATCAGAGGGAAGTCAGTGCCACACATACCACACCCGATGCGATCAGCATCAATGCCCTTTTAAAAGAAATGGCAGATGCCGGATGCACCTATTGCTTTATGGAAGTAAGTTCCCACGCCATTCATCAGCAACGCATCTCCGGATTGAATTTCACAGGGGGGATCTTCACCAACATCACACATGACCACCTCGATTATCATGGTGATTTTAAAGACTACCTGAATGCCAAAAAGATGTTTTTCGACGGGCTTCCCTCCCATGCCTTTGCCCTGACAAATGCTGATGATAAAAATGGCAAGGTGATGCTGCAAAATACCCTTGCAAGCAAAAAGACTTACGGCCTGAAATCGGTTTGTGATTTCAGGGGCCGTGTTATGGAGAACCTGCTGGACGGGCTCTTGCTCAGTATTGATGGCCACCAGGTCTGGAGCAGGCTTATAGGTGAATTCAACGCATACAACCTTATGGCCGTGTATGCTACGGCAATGATGCTAAAACAGGAGCAGGAAAAAGTGTTAACACTGATGAGCGAACTTGAGACTGCCGAAGGGCGCTTTGAATATATCCGGTCGTCCAATGGGGTCACGGCAATAATAGACTATGCCCATACTCCCGATGCTTTGCAGAATGTGCTGAAAACCATCAATGCCATCCGTACCGGAAATGAGCAGCTTATCACCGTGGTTGGTGCCGGGGGCGACCGCGACAAGGCCAAGAGGCCAATAATGGGAAGGATAGCCGGTGAGCTGAGCACAAAACTCATCCTCACCTCTGACAACCCCAGGTCGGAAGATCCGGAAACCATCATCAAACAAATGCAGGAAGGCGTGAACGCTGTCGACTACAAGAAACTTCTTGTGATCACCAACAGGAAAGAAGCTATCAGCGCAGCATGTGCCCTCACGCATCCCGGCGACATCCTGCTTATTGCAGGCAAAGGGCATGAGAAATACCAGGAGATAAAGGGTGTTAAGCACCCCTTCGACGATAAAGAATTAACAGAAGAAATATTGACTAAAACCGCATAAAGGACCATGTTATACTATTTGTTCGAATATCTTCAGAGATGCTGTGATTTCCCCGGTGCGGGGCTCTTTCAGTATATCTCATTCCGGGCGGCCATGGCTGTGATCACCTCCCTGGTCATCACCTTGCTTTTTGGAAAACGCTGGATCAAGTACCTGAACCGGAGGCAGGTAGGCGAAACCATACGTAACCTGGGCCTCGAAGGACAAATGGAAAAAGAGGGCACCCCAACCATGGGGGGCCTGATCATCCTGAATGCAATCATCATCCCTACCCTGCTCTTCGCAAAACTCGACAATATTTATATCATCCTGATGCTCTTCACGACAGTCTGGCTGGGGATGATCGGGTTTACCGATGATTACATAAAAGTATTCAAGAAGAATAAGAAAGGGCTTTCGGGCAAATATAAGGTGATAGGGCAGATAATACTGGGCCTGGTTGTCGGTATGACAATGTATTTCAATGAAGATATCGTGATCAGGGAAAGGATAACCGATCCGGTAGTCATCGAAGAAATGCAAAGCAATGATGGCCCGGTGCTTTTGTTCTCAGAGGAAGCAGTTAAATCACAGAAGACCACCATCCCTTTCTTTAAGAACAATGAGCTGGATTACAATATATTCCTAAGCTGGATCGGCAACGGTGCGTCAAACTGGATATGGATCATCTTCATCCCCATTGTTATACTGATCATCACGGCGGTATCAAACGGGGCCAATCTCACTGATGGCATGGATGGCCTTGCCACCGGTACATCTGCCATCATCGGGGCCACGTTGGCTGTACTGGCATGGGTTTCCGGTAATATTGTTTTTGCCGATTACCTCAACATCATGTATATCCCCAATACGGGTGAGCTTACCATTTTCATCAGTGCTTTTGTCGGTGCTTGCATCGGATTTCTATGGTACAATTCGTACCCGGCGCAGGTGTTCATGGGCGATACCGGAAGCCTTGCCATAGGCGGGATCATCGCTGTGTTTGCCATCCTGATCAGGAAAGAGCTGCTGATCCCGATACTCTGTGGGATCTTTCTGGTTGAAAGCCTGTCGGTGATCCTCCAGGTAGGATATTTCAAATACTCCAAAAAGAAATTCGGTGCCGGCAGGCGCATCTTCAAGATGTCACCCCTGCACCACCATTATCAGAAGCTTGGCTATGCTGAGCCAAAAATAGTTCAGCGCTTCATGATCATTGGGATCATGCTGGCAATATTGACCATTATAACACTAAAACTGAGATAAAATTGAATGGACACCAACAACATCATCGTCCTGGGAGCAGGAGAAAGCGGAGTGGGGGCAGCAGTGCTCGCCCGCAAAAAAGGCCTTGATGTATTTGTATCCGACAACAATAAGATCAAAGGAAAATATAAAAACGTTCTTTCACAGTTTGACATTGAATTTGAAGAAGGGAAGCACTCGGAAAAGCGCATCCTCAAAGCTTTTGAGGTAATCAAAAGCCCCGGAATACCGGACGAGGCAGCTCTTATCA
>JAGLEK010000100.1 GCA_023145125.1 Bacteroidales bacterium
TACTGCATACTGCATACTGCCTACTGCCTACTGCCTACTGCCTACTTCTTCAATAATCTTCCGTCAACCTTATTCGGCAACGTAACCTTCAGCAGCGGTTCATCTTCCATCGCCCTTTTGACAGCAAAGATGGCCTCGTCGTTGCGTGCCCAGCTGCGGCGGGCAATGCCATTGTTAACATCCCAGTGCAGCATATTCTTTAGCCTGCGAGTGGCATCACTGCTGCCGTCGAGCAGCATTCCGAATCCGCCATTGATCACTTCACCCCAGCCAACGCCTCCGCCATTATGGATCGAAACCCACGTAGCACCACGGAAGCTGTCGCCGATCACATTCTGAATAGCCATATCGGCAGTGAACTGTGAGCCGTCGTAGATATTTGAAGTTTCCCTGTATGGCGAATCCGTCCCCGACACATCATGATGGTCGCGGCCCAGGACTACAGGTGCAGATACATCTCCTGTTTTTATGGCATTGTTGAATGCTTCGGCAATTTTTGTCCGGCCCTCACAATCAGCATAGAGAATCCGTGCCTGTGAGCCTACAACCATCTTATTTTCTTCCGCACGGCGTATCCATAACAGGTTATCATTGAGCTGTTGCTTTATTTCATCCGGCGCCTCTGCTGCCATTTGCTCCAGGATATCCCCGGCGATCTTATCGGTAGCCTGCAGATCTTTCGGGTCACCGGAAGTACATACCCAGCGGAACGGGCCAAAGCCATAGTCAAAACACATTGGCCCCATAATATCCTGTACATATGAAGGATATATAAATTTGCCATCGGCCTTCATGATATCAGCCCCGGCACGGGAAGCCTCCAGCAGGAAGGCATTGCCATAATCAAAGAAATACATCCCCCGGGCAGCCATGCTATTTATAGCCACAACCTGCCGCCTCAGCGACTCCTGCACTATCTCCCTGAACTTATCGGGATCATCAACCATGAGCTTGTTGGATTCTTCGAAGCCCAATCCTGCAGGGTAATACCCGCCTGCCCATGGATTGTGAAGTGAAGTCTGGTCGGAGCCAAGGTCAATATGTATATTTTTCTCAACAAATGCTTCCCAGAGGTCTACAATATTGCCCTGGTAAGCAAGCGATACGGCCTCTTTGTTGTTTCTTGCAGCTGTAATTCTTTCTATGAGTGCATCCAGGTCTTCATAAAGCTCATCAACCCATCCCTGCTCATGTCTTTTTACTGCAGCAGCCGGATTTATCTCGGCAATAACCCCGATGGCTCCGGCAATAACCGCTGCCTTTGCCTGGGCACCTGACATGCCACCCAGCCCCGACGATACAAATATCTTACCGCCTAATCCGGGGTCCCCGTCCTGAAGTTTTCTGCCGGCATTAAGCAGGGTGATAGTGGTACCATGCACGATCCCCTGTGGCCCGATATACATATACGAGCCAGCAGTCATCTGCCCGTATTGTGAAACCCCCAGGGCATTGAATTTCTCCCAGTGGTCGGGTGCGGAATAATTCGGGATCACCATGCCATTGGTAACCACAACACGTGGTGCATCCTTATGCGAAGGGAACAATCCCATGGGATGGCCTGAGTACATTGTCAGTGTTTGCTCATCAGTCATCTCCGCCAGGTATTTCATAGTAAGAAGGTACTGTGCCCAGTTTTGAAAAACAGCCCCATTGCCGCCATAAGTGATCAACTCGTGGGGATGCTGCGCAACGGCAGGATCCAGGTTATTCTGTATCATCAGCATAATGGCAGCCGCCTGCTTCGAGCGTGAGGGATATTCCTCAATGGGCCTTGCATAAATATCATATAAAGGACGGAAGCGGTGCATATATATCCTTCCGTACCTTTCCAGCTCATCGCTAAACTCAGGTGCCAGTACTGCATGGTGTATGGGGTCGAAATACCGCAAAGCATTCTTTACAGCCAATATTTTCTCCTCTTTATTCAGGATATCTTTACGAAGAGGCGCGTGGCTTACAGTACTATCATAATCACGGGGCCCGGGCAGGAGATCAGGGATGCCCTGCAGAATGCTTTTTTGAAAATCAGCAAGTTCCATTCTTTAAAAATTTCTGAAATCCCTAATAATTATCCGGAATATTTTTCATGATGTTGGAAATGAACTCCCGTGCACGGAACAGCTGCGCCTTGACAGTTCCAAGCGGAAGCTTGAGTTCCGCAGCGATCTCTTCATAAGAATACTCCTTGAAATAACGGAGTTCTATCAACTGCCTGTAATGCGGTTTTAACTTTTCAACTACCTCGCGCATCAGCATCATCTTCTCTTTCTTCATCACCTTTTCTTCAGGATCAGGGGTGTCGGAAGGAATGTAGTTGGCCAGCTCGTTGCCTTCCTCACCATTGGGGCTGCTATCTATGGAGAAAGTGCGTTTTTTCTTCTTCCGCATAAAGTCGATGCAGTTATTGGAGGCAATTTTGAACAACCAGGTGCTGAAAGCATAATCGGGTGTATACTGCTCCAGCTTTTTAAATGCTTTCCCAAATGCCTCGATGGTCAGGTCATCGGCGTCGCAGGTGTTGTTGGTCATCTTGAGGAGCATGAAGTAAAGCGAATCCCGGTAGTTGTGCATCAGGGCAGCATAAGCACGCTGGTCGCCATTGTTGATGGCAGCCTGCACCAGCTGAAAATCACGCATGGCCTTATCGGTGAGATTAGGATTTACTTCCATTTATCAGGTTTACTGAACATATTCACCAGACTGAGCATTGGGTAAAACACGATCAGAAATAATTCTGCTATAGGCGAAAATAATAATAATTTTCTTTCGTTCAGCCGGTTCATGCTCATTTTAGTAATTAACAAGTAACTAACAAAACGAAGAATAAAGACGCTTCCAACAACGATCATGTTATATCCCAATGCCAGGAGCAAAATAAATAAGCCAAAGAAAAACATCTGGCTTACCGACCATGTCCCCAGAAGCCACTTAAAACGAGGGCGGTAGTATTTCCATGTTGTCAGGTGCCGCCGCTTTTGTTTTACCCAGTCACCGATCTTTTCTTCCGGTACAGAGATGGTGTGGCTGCCATGATCTATCTCAATGGCAACATTCTTTTTTGTTGCCACACTGTTAATAAAAAGGTCGTCATCGCCGGAGGCAATAGTATAATGAGATGAAAAACCCTTATTCTTGTAAAATAAAGTCTTACGATAAGCCATATTCCTGCCCACGCCCATATATGTCTTTCCCATTAATGAATATGAAAGGTATTGAATGGCAACCCACAATGTTTCATAACGGATCAATAAATTCAGCAGGCCCGCTTTTCCTTCATAAGCACCATATCCCAGCACAATTTCCTTTCCACGCCCGAACTTCCCGGCCATATTCCTGATCCAGTATTTGGAAGATGGCCTGCAATCAGCGTCCGTGAGGAGCAGTATTTCGTGAGATGCAGATTTAATTCCCAGTGATAAGGGAAACTTCTTGCCGTGAAAGAAGTTCAGCTCCTGGTTCAGGTTCACAATTTTGAGCTTGCTGTGTTCCCGTGCCATATCTTCCAGCAACTCAAACGAATCATCCTGTGAATTGTCGTTTACCACAACGACTTCGAAGAGCGGATAATCCTGTTCGAGGAACAGAGGCAGGTTATTTTTCAGGTTTGCATATTCATTCCTGGCACAGATCACAATAGAAACAGCCTCCTCGGAACTAAAATCCTTTTTACCACGATAAAAGGCAAGCCGGCGAAACACCACCCAGAAATATATCATCTGGATAAGGAATGCCAGAAAGAAAACCAGCATCAGTGTCTGTTCCGTCAGATCATAAGGAAAATATGGAAGTTGCATTTTATTCGTGTTTGAGCGAAAATATTCAATCTTCATGAATAAAATTTATCTTTGAATGATTTTTTATAAACATCATGAAGTTTATAATTCAAAGTACGGACAAGGCATCCAATGCCCGGGCAGGAGTTCTGGAAACGGCTCACGGGGAAATTAAAACTCCCATCTTTATGCCTGTTGGCACGGCTGCCAATGTGAAGGCCGTTCATATGCGCGACCTTGTCGATGATGTAAAGGCGCAAATCATCCTCGGAAACACCTATCACCTGTACCTCAGGCCGGGCACAGAGATAATTCATAAGGCCGGGGGGCTGCACAAGTTCATCGGCTGGGACAGGCCCATGCTCACCGACAGCGGAGGATACCAGGTATACTCACTTACCGATATCCGCAAGCTGAAGGAGGAAGGCGTAACATTTCAATCTCATATTGACGGATCAAAGCACATGTTCTCCCCGGAAAATGTGATGGATACACAGCGCATGCTCGGTGCTGACATCATCATGGCATTCGATGAATGCACACCATACCCCTGCGAATATGACTATGCCAGAAACTCAATGGATATCACTCACCGCTGGCTGAAAAGATGCTTCGACCGCTTTAACACAACGGAGCCACTTTACGGCTATGAACAAAACCTGTTCCCCATTGTACAGGGCAGTGTTTATAACGATCTCCGGAAAGAATCGGCAGAAATGATCAGCAGCTTCGGGGCGGAAGGCAATGCCATTGGCGGCCTTTCAGTCGGGGAACCGCATGAGATGATGTACGAGATGACAGGGCTCGTATGTGATATACTACCCAAAGACAAGCCACGTTATCTTATGGGTGTGGGCACCCCGGCCAACATCCTGGAAAGCATTGCCCTTGGCGTGGACATGTTCGACTGTGTTATGCCAACCAGAAATGGCAGGAACGGCATGATCTTTACTAAGAACGGATTCATTAATATGCTCAACAACAAGTGGAAGGATGATTATTCCCTGCTCGATGAAGAAGGGACTTCATTTGTCGACAGGCAATATAGCAGGGCTTATGTGCGGCACCTCTTTAAAGCCGGAGAACTGCTCGGGGGCATGATCGCCAGCTTGCACAACCTGGCATTCTACATGTGGCTGGTAGGTGAAGCCGGGGAGCAGATAAAGGCAGGCACATTCAGCAGCTGGAAAGACACAATGGTTAAAAAGGTAACAACAAGGCTATAGGTACAGCAGATGAAGCTCCTCGACATATACATCATAAAAAAATTCCTCGGGACTTTCTTCTATGCCATCTCCCTGCTGATCATTATCGTGATCATCTTCGACATTTCTGAGAATATCGACGAATTCCTCGAAAAAGATGCACCCCTGAACGAGATCATCTTCAGCTATTACCTGAATTTCGTCCCCTATTTCATCAACCTCTTTGTATATCTGTTCACCTTTATCTCGGTGATATTTTTCACATCCAAGCTTGCGTCCAACACTGAAATTGTTGCCATGCTCAGCGGTGGTGTCAGCTATTACCGCTTTCTGAGGCCATATTTCATATCTGCCATTATCCTGGCTATAATGTCGTTCTACCTGGGAAACTTCCTGATACCAAAAACCAATATCAAGCGCAGGGAATTCAAGGACAGGTATATGGAAAACCTCAACCAGGATAAAGAGCGCAACATTCATCTGAAAATAGGTCCGCAAACCTATATCTACCTCGAAAATTACAACAGCTCGACCAATACAGGCACAAAATTCAGCCTGGAAGAATTTGATGGCAACAAGCTGATATACAAACTGATGGGCGACCGTCTAAAATGGGACAGCACTACTAACCTCTGGTCGATCGACAACTATAACATCAGGGAAATTGAAGACGTCAGGGAAACGCTGCGCAGGGGCGACCGGCTTGACACCAACATCAACCTGAAACCGTACGACCTCTATGTCAAGAAAGAAGATTTCGAGGAAATGAATTACTGGGAGCTTAACGACCGCATCGAGGAAGAAAGGCTCAAGGGGTCAGTAAAGGCAAAAATATACGATGTTGAAAGGCACAAACGGCTTGCTGCTCCATTTGCTACCATCATACTCACACTCATTGGTGTCACACTCTCAAGCCGGAAGATGCGGGGAGGCATCGGCATGCACCTTGGCCTTGGGATTGCGTTCACCTTCACATACATCCTCTTCATGCAGGTTACCATGGTATTTGCCACTTTGGGGAACCTTTCACCTTTCCTGGCGGCATGGATACCTAATATTGTATTTGCTGTGGTGGGGCTGGTGTTGCTGCGGACAGCGCAAAAGTAGGCTGGGAGCTGTTGGCTGGGAGCCTTTGTGGTAAATATTGGTTGAATTGGTCCGCCACGGCGGAT
>JAGLEK010000101.1 GCA_023145125.1 Bacteroidales bacterium
ACAATGCGGCCGTAATTACTGTAAGGATCAAGAAAGAGCAGTGGCGTAAACAAACCAATGAGTAATAAAAAAACGGAAATGATCAATACGGTATAACGGAGCACATTGAAAGCTTTCTGTTTCCTGAACGTCTTTTTTCGCCTGATTTTCCCATTAAGCCATATGATGATATCCTGCAATGTTCCCAAAGGGCATATAGTGGAGCAATAAACCCTTCCAAATATCAAAGTTAATACGATGATAAACACAAACCCGCCTGCTGCCAGGCCTGTGAATTTAATGAAATTAACCAGGGAGGGAATGAATTGCAGATATAAGATCCCCTGTATAAACTTAGCTGAAAAAGAATTCGTAAAGTCTATAAACAGAAAGGTGATCAGAAAGAAAAAGATCAAAGAAATAAAAACCCTGGCTTTTTTCAGGATGCTGAACCTCATCATTTACATTTTGATCCTGTTTATTTTCAGAGAAGCAAGGTCCATGGTGCCAACCCCCATCTCATCTGCGATCACGATATGGGGAATATCCTCAGGCTCAAGACCAAACAATTTGGCAGCAGCGGCATCTGCGGCAACAATATCTTTTGAGATTAACAGGGAGTTGAGCAAGACCACGTCTTCAACAGAAACCCCCCTGGGCCCGTTACGCTTCATTACCCTGTACGCGTCTATAATATTCAGGTCAGGCTTCCTGAAGGTGGCATAATCGGCAATGCACTGGTGCAGGTCATTCTTATGCCACCATCTGCGATCCCAAACCACTCCCATCAGATTTTTCATGGCAATGGTTAGTTTTGCCGAGCTGTGGCTTTTCAGCACGGGAACATTTATGAATACATCAGAATCAAGAATAAGCTCATGTACCTTGGCTACGCTAAGGTTTTTACCCCCGGGAACCTGTACTTCTTTGTAGTAGCTTTCACTGTTACCGGGAATAATAGTACCTCCGGCAGCAATCACCTCTTTTTCTATACCACTGTTTGAATAACATTTTTTCCACTCATCGCATGTATTGTCGAATACGCTAACTGATTGTGCGCCGGCCTCATAGCAGCGTTTGATGATTCTTCCTATCAACTCAGGGTTTGTATTAGCAGCTCGCTCCGGAGCTATATCCCAACCGATATTTGGTTTGACAACAACCGTTTGTCCGGGTTTAACGAATTCAGTCATCCCGCCAAGGGAATTGATCCCCTCGTCGAACATAGCGGCGGGGTCTGTGCCCTTAACTGCCACCAGGTCAAAGTCAGCATCCTGGGGTGCATCAGGATTGCCCATAAGGCGCGAAAAGCCATTCAGAGAAACACCTGATCCGGCAAGTATTCCCGCACCCAGCCCCTTAAAAATGAAATCTCTCCTTTTCATAGCATTAGCTTTTGATTACTGTATAAAAATACTTTAAAAATCAATTACATTCAAACATTGAGATTGTATTGGCGAAATAGGGTTAATTTTGCCGTGATTGATTCTTATGGCAGGCATTTACATTCATATACCATTTTGCAAGACAAAATGCCATTATTGTAATTTTTTTTCAATGGCTTCTGATAAGCTTAAACCTCAGTTTATCAGCATCCTGAACAAGGAAATACACCTGCAAAAGGATTATCTGGCGAATAAGCAGATAAACACTATTTACCTTGGGGGAGGAACTCCCTCTCTTTTCAATGCCCGTGAACTTAGCGGGATACTGGAAGAAATATATGCCACTTTTAATGTTTCAGACGATGTTGAGATTACCCTTGAAGCCAACCCGGATGACGTTTCAGAATCATGGGTAAAGCAAATATGCCAAACCGGCATTAACAGGGTAAGCCTTGGTGTTCAGTCGTTTTTCGATGAAGACCTGGCATATCTTAAGCGGGTGCACAATGCTGCAGATGCTGAAGGTGCGATACATCGTTTACAGGATACGGGCATAAGCAATATAAGCATAGACCTGATTTATGGGATTCCCACACTTAACAACGAAAAATGGATCGGGAACCTTGAGAAATTCTTTAGTTTTGACATTCCACACCTGTCGGCCTATGCACTCACGGTTGAGGATAAAACAGCCCTGCATGTTCTGATCGAAAAAAAGAAAATAATCTCACCTGATGATGACATGATAGCGGAACAGTTCAGCAAGCTTCTGTCAATGACCTCGGAAAAGGGATATATTCATTATGAGATCTCAAATTTTGCCCTGGAAGGCTTTTATTCAAAGCATAATAGCCTGTACTGGACCGGAGGGCATTACCTTGGCCTTGGCCCTTCTGCACATTCATATAATGGCAGCTCAAGACGATGGAACAAGCCGTCCATGAAAGCATGGCTGAGCCTTTTGGAATACTATGGTGAATCCTTCGAGGAAGAGGTACTCAGCACAGATCAGCGGTACAATGAATATGTAATGACTTCCCTGAGGACAGTCTGGGGATGTGATATAGACCTGGTCAGACAGGA
>JAGLEK010000102.1 GCA_023145125.1 Bacteroidales bacterium
AGTATCTAGGATCTCAGATAAGAGGCCCCATTAATATCAATAATACATCCCGTCATATAGCCTTTATCTTCAGAGGCAAGAAATATTGCGGTATTGGCTATTTCCTCCGGTCTGGCCACCCTGTGAAGCGGGCTCTGGTTACGGATGGCATCCCCACGGGGACCTTCCAGGATATCTGTGGTCATATCGGTTTCCACAAAGCCGGGAGCGATGGTATAAACGTATATATTTTTGGATGCGAGCGCAACAGCCATTGACTGGCCCAGGGAATTCAGTCCGGCTTTACTGGCTCCGTACGGGAGGGCAAATGGCTCGCCCCGGAAAGCACCCCTGGAAGAGATGTTTATGATCTTTCCACCCCCGTGGAAGACCATTTCCTTGCTGATCAGAAAAGACAGGTTGGCAACCCCCACCAGGTTGGTGTTTATAGTATTGCTGAAATACTCCCGGAATTCCTCATAGCTGAACTCCAGCAGGTCGGCTTCTTCATAAATACCGGCATTGTTCACGAGGATATCGATCCTGCCTTGTTCCTTATTCAATATATCCACCATTTCACAAACAGCCTCAGGGTCGGAAATGTCTGCCTGAATGAGGGCATGCTCACTACCCGGCAATGCTGCCAGTGTTTCTTCAGCTGCAATATTATTTTTATTATAGTGGAGGATAACCCTTGCCCCGGCTTCCGCAAATCTTTCAGCTATGGCCCTGCCGATCCCGCGTGATGCACCGGTTACCAGAACAGTTTTTTCGCTTAAGTTGCTTTCCATGCCGGCAAGTTAATGAAAATATGGCTTAGATCAGAATATGTTGGTAACTTCATCTATGAAGTGCAGAAACAGCACCGGCTTAAAAGCAATCGTCAGTACTACGCCATATATGGCACCCCAGAAATGTGCATCATGCCCGATATTATCCCGCCCCCTCCTGGCCATTGATGCAGAGTAGATCAGGTACAGTATCCCGAAAATGGGCGAGGGTATTTCTATCGGGATAAAGAAAAGATAGACCCCACCGGCAGGGTACAGAATGATACTTGCAAACACCACCGCAGAAACAGCACCTGAAGCACCAACAGCATTGTACCATGTATCGTTCTTATGCCTTCCGTAATCGAATAGCACGGAAAACATTATGCCACCAATATACAGCAAGAGGAAATATAGTATTCCGAGGCTTCCGAAAAGATATCCATATATGTCAAACACGATCCGTCCAAAAGACCACAGCACAAACATATTTATGGCCAGGTGTGCCCATCCGGCATGTACAAGTCCATAAGTAAAGAAACGCCAGGCCTGTTTGTTGTGCTTAATTGCATAAGCATTGAACTGAAGGCGGTTCATCAGGTCCGGATTATTGAAAGCCATGATGGAAACCAGGCAGGTTATGGCAATAATAGTGAGGATCATATTATCTTCCTGTTACAACCTCCCCTGCCGAATAATCAAATTCTGAACCCAGCACACTGTGCGGGATCACAAAGATGGCCAGGGTTACAAAAGCAGCAAACACCGGCCAGAAGCGATTCCCGGGATTCTTACGAAGTACAAAATAGGCGATCACCCAAAAGATAAAAGCCACAAGAGTTTTATTATCAGTCATATCATGCCCGAATGGCCAGCCTGTCCAGTAGGCACCAAAAGCATACTTCTGCATCATGGGCCCCATGATCAGTCCGCCGATCAGCATTGAAACCAGGGTAAGCAGTGCATAAGAAGTCACTCTTTTCCCTCTCCTGAGTGCCTCAACAGCTGTCATCGTCGAGAAGAGCAGGGCAATAAAGATCAAAAAAACATGTGGCGGCGGGATCCACCCGGGAATATAACTTTTAAACCTGATCACCACGGGTACCTCAGTGAGACTATACGACTTGTCGCCTTTTTCAAGAGAGATCATATAGAGAAGTTTCCCGGCGGCGGGTTGGGCAGGCAACATCACTATCAGCTCATCCGCTTCACGCTGCATATCAAGCACAGTCCATTCATCAGCCGTTCCCAGCCGTTTATACCGGCATTGACCGTTAACTGAAAGGTCTTCAACCTCTACGGATATCCTGGCTCCCTTTTGGTCCTGCAGATACTCTTCATTCATCCAGGTACGCAACAAAGCATAAGATATTTTTTCGCTTCCGATCTCAACACTTCCGCGTTGCGGATAAGTCGGCCCGGTCATTCGTTGATAAATAAGTACTGTTGCCGTAAGAATGACCGCAAAGACCCATATGAGTATATTTTTGAGTAGTTTCATGCTTGTTATAAATGGTTAAATGGT
>JAGLEK010000103.1 GCA_023145125.1 Bacteroidales bacterium
CGATATTTGATATTCGATATTCGACTTTCTCAGAATCCTTCGTGGTAAAACCCAATCCAAAATTCAACCTTCAAAATTTAAAATCCCCCCGTCCCCCTGTCCCCTGCACCCCGCCCCCGTCCCTCGTCCCCCGCCCCCCGTCCCCTACTTTTACATCCACCCCAATCCAATATTTGAGCCTGCAATACGTTAATGATAAAAACCAAGCCTGATATGAAAAAAGTAATTCTCGCCTTTCTGGCACTCGGATTTATTATCGTTTTTACACAATGTGAAGAGAAAGAAGACAACAGGACCATCATCACAAAAAAGATCCAATATGATGTGCCTATCGCAAATCCCGATGCATCGCATGATTGGTGGATCAGAAACATACAGGGATCTGACAGGGAAGAGTTCCTGAATAACATTTTTGGCAGGGTACTTTCAGGGGATGTACAGGCCTATGATTATTTCAATGAGCCTTTAAGTACCAGGGAGGTAGAAAAGATTCTCACTGACACCCTCATTCAGACCCTTCAACGGCCAACGGCTCCCTATGCCGAATATGATACCATGATCATTAATAAGATCGAACCATCGGATATTTCGCTGTTAAGGTTTCTGGAAGAATGGAAATATGATGCAAAGACCCTTCAGATCGACAAGAAAGTTTTTGCCATCGGCCCGGTGATGGAAGTGACCGTCAACGGTCAGAAAGTCACCCGTCCTTTGTTCTGGATATATACGGATGAGAGTGTACTGAAGAAATAAAGAAATCGCACCCTTACGGGGCCGGGGCATTGTCCATTCTGCATTCTGCATTTTGCATATGCCATGGGGTTTTCCATTTTCCATTTCACATTTTGCATGTACCATATGATTTTCACACCAGCGGCGGTCAAATGATACTCGGCACTCGGCACTCTACTGCTGTGTAACTCCGTGCCCTCGTGCCTCTGTGGCAATCCCGGAAACCGGATTAAGAATTTTAAAGTACCCGTTTGATGCTTTTGGTATACATTTGCAATCCCATGGCAATCAACCCTGAATATCATACACTTAAAAACGGCATCCGCCTGGTGCATATGTCTACCCTGAGCCCGGTGGCGCACCTGGGTGTGTTTATCAACACAGGCACCCGCGATGAGCCGGAGGGGAAAACAGGCCTGTCCCACTTTATCGAGCACATGATATTCAAGGGGACGAAGAAAAGAAAGGCCTACCATATCCTCAACAGGCTTGAAAGTGTCGGGGGCGAACTGAATGCCTTCACAACGAAAGAATATACCAGCATCTATACCTCATTTCTGAATACATGGTATCCCAGGGCGGCAGAATTACTCGCCGATATCATCTTTAACTCCACTTTTCCCGCCAGAGAGATGGAAAAAGAAAAAGGTATCATCATTGAAGAGATCAACTCATACAAGGACACCCCATCAGACCTGATCTATGATGATTTTGAGAGCGCCCTTTTCAAGGACCACCCATTGGGGCGGTCTATTCTTGGTACTCCCGGGCATGTAAAGGCATATAAAAGAAAAGATGTTTATGAGTTCTTCTCGAAGAATTACTGCACCGACAGGATGGTTATCTGCTCGGTTGGCGGGGTTAGTTTTCCGAGGTTCGTAAAGTACATTGAGAAATATTTTAATGAAGAGGAAAGTAAAACAGACTTGATACGTCTTGCACCGGCAGTAGAATATAAGCCTTTCAAACTCCGGGAGGAACGAAATACTCACCAGAGCCACACTGTGATCGGCAACAGGGCCTATGCACGTCATCATGAGCATCGCTTTGCATTTGGTTTGCTCAACAACATCCTTGGCGGGCCCGGGCTGAATTCCCGGCTGAACATGATGGTGCGCGAAAAACATGGCTATGCCTACAGCATCGATTCTTTCTATTATCCCTATTCTGATACGGGAATATGGGGGATCTACCTTGGAACTCATAACGGGACTTCTGATAAAGCCGTTAAGCTGGTGATGAAGGAATTGAAAAAGCTTCGCGATACAAAGCTTGGCAGTTTGCAGCTTTCACAGGCAAAAAAGCAATACCGGGGACAGATCGCTATTGCGTTTGATTCCAATATAAGTGTAATGCTCAGTGGCGGGAGAAGCTGCATGCACGACCAGCGCCTGTTAAGCATGGAGGGCATTTACAGCAAGATCGATAATATAAGCGGAGCAAACCTCCTGGAAGTGGCCAATGAGATCTTCGATCCCCGGCAAGTCAGTTCATTAACATATTCAGCTTTATGAGTTTCCTGAATGAAGATATCCTGTCATATCTTGAGGAACATACACCTCCTGAACCTGAGTTGTTGAAGAAGCTCGACCGCGAGACCAACCTCACGGTGCCATATCCCAACATGCTCACCGGACATATCCAGGGAAGGTTTCTCTCATTTATCTGCAAGATATTACGGCCAAAGAACATCCTGGAGATAGGCACCTATACCGGCTATTCTGCCATATGCTTCGCTGAAGGGCTTGCCCCGGGCGGCCATATTCATACCATCGATAAGAACCCGGAAGTGGAGGACATTGCCAATCGCTATTTCCGCGAGGCGGGACTGCAAGACACTATCACATGCCATCAGGGGGATGCTCTTGAGATCATTCCGGCACTGGATAAAAAGTTTGAATTGATCTTTCTTGATGCCGACAAGGAAAATTATCCCAATTATCTTGGCATGCTCAAGGAAAAACTCAGCCCGGGCGGCCTCATGATGATCGACAATACCCTGTGGGGTGGAAAGGTGATTAAAAAAGCCCACTCCGGCGATCATGAAACGCAGGGAATTCAGAAACTTAA
>JAGLEK010000104.1 GCA_023145125.1 Bacteroidales bacterium
GTGCAAGGATTGTGGATGTCATTTTACGATGAATAAGAGGGGTGTTTCAGCAGATGTTAAGCGCCTGGCGATCCATCTGTACCTTGAAGGCATTGGGTTTAGAGCTATCAGCAGGATAATAGGCGTGAGCGATGTTGCCATTGCCAAATGGATCAACCCCATGAAAGAAAACCTTGCCCTGTTGCGTAAGCAAAGCGTCAGGATGACCGAACTGCACAAACTTGAACATTTCTTCATTACCAAGGAATTATTTAATGAATTTGGCTGGCTGCTGATCGGCATCGAAGAGAATAAAGATGTTTGCCTGCTTGGATCGTATACCACCGGGAATTTGCGGCTGGCAGTTAGGCAGTAGGCGGTAGGCACTCGGCACTCGGCACTATATAACGGACCCTTAATTTAACATTAAAAATTCAAAATTCAAAATTTCATTATCCAGCATCCAGCATCCAGTATCCAGTATCCAGTATATTAAGTTTGCAATATTCTGCATAAATCTACCTATACTTGCCTGTTGATTGCTCAAATCTATACATACTTGCGAAAGCTAGTGTTCCTTATTCTGTTACTATCGGTAGTACTCATTGCCTGCAATGAGACTGGTCAGAAGAAAAAGCCGAAACGGGAAAGGGAAGCTCCCACTTATACTATTGGCGTCAATCTTCCGCTGACTGGCAATGGAAGTTATTTCGCTGAGGAAGTCGGGAAAGGTATCGAACTCTCTTTTGAATACATCAATGAATCTGAAAGGATCTTCATAAATGCTTTATATGAAGATAATAAGCTCAATCCGAAAGATGCGGTTACCATAACAAAGAAATTTCTCGAAATTGATGATGTAGATCTGATAATCAGTGGCTATACACCGATAATCAAGGCTACGATCGGCCTGGTAGATCAGCACAAGGTACCCATGCTGGTCACCCTGTCCAGTACCGGGGGAATTGCCAGCCCTTATGAGTGGGCTTTCCGTGATTTTGAACTTGAGTCAGAGGTTATGCCTCTTCTTGCAACTTATGCATATTCTGGATTGGATTTGCGCAAGGGATCCTGGCTGGTGGTCAATGATGATATGGGAGCTGATGCGGTGAAATTCTTCAGTGCAAAATTTACCGAAGAAGGGGGGGAGATGGCAGAAGGAGAAGTATTTGAAGCATCAGAGATGGATCTTCGCAATAAGATCAATAAGCTTATGGCGAATGAGCCTGATTTTATCATTGTAATTGGCCGTGGCTCGGCCATGATCAATGCATGCAGGCAAATACGGGAACGTGACCTTGAAATTCCCATCCTGAGTAATAATACAGTAGATAATGAAACGGTTTGGAGTGCCCTGGGAGAGAGCGGCGACAATATGTGGTTTCCACGGCTGCATATAGATTTTGAAAGCAAGCGCTATATTAAGGCAAATAGGCGTTTCCAGGAGAAATATGGCCGGGACATGAACTGGCTGAACATTTACGGGGTTTCCATAGCAAATTACCTGGCCAGAGGACTGAGGGAGAGCGGGGGCGATAAAGAGGCTATGCAAAATTTTCTAAGGACATTGAATGTATCATCACTTCGTGGGATGCTGGTCATGAATGAAAGCAGTGATGTGATCATCCCGCATGTCATTTATAAACGCATTGACGGAAAGTCTGTTCCTGTAGAAGAAGTTACATATTCACAAGAAACCCAATAGAAATTATTAACCAATATCTGATAATATGAAAAAAGTTTTACGATTATTCTTTATGACGATCGCTGCTGTTTGCCTGTCGGCCGGGGTTTTTGCCCAAACTACCGGCATCAGTGGCTATGTTTACGACCTTGAAAGCGGTGAGCCGCTGGAAATGGCTAATGTCAAAGTAAAAGGGACGAGCACAGGAAGCATCAGTGACGAGAACGGATATTTCAGCTTTGATGTAAGCAGCCCGGGTAAACTCATCATTGAAGTGTCCTATATCGGTTATAAAACAACCGAGATGGAGGTTGAAACCGGAACGGTTCTTCAGATAAAGCTTGAATCCGATGTGATCATGGGTAATGAAGTAGTGATCAGTGCATCCCGTGTGGATGAAAAGATCATGGAAGCCCCGCTCACCATTCAGAAAATGAATGTCAGGCAGGTCCAGAGTGCTGCATCAGGTGATTATTTTGGCAGCCTGTCAAACATGCGTGATGTTGAGATCATAAATAATAGTATTGGTTTCAAGGTATTTAATGCCAGGGGCTTTAATACTACATCACCGCTTCGCGTAGTCCAATTCATTGATGGTGTCGATAACCAACTGCCCACAATTAATATTGTTACCGGCAATATGTTTGGTGTTAACGACCTGGATATAGAAAGTGTGGAGGTTATCTCCGGCCCTGCATCGGCCATGTATGGCCCCAATGCCATGCAGGGTGTGCTGAGTATGAACACCAAAAGCCCATTTAAATATCGTGGGGTTAGCATGAAGTTCAAAGCGGGTACACGGGAGTATGGAGAAGTCCAGTTTCGCTACGCTGATGTGTTTGCCAAAGGAAAACTCGGGTTTAAGATCACAGGTTCTGCAATGACGGCAAAGGATTGGGTAGCCGATGATCCAAAGGCCAATCGTTATGGCAATCAGCCTACACCACCGCAGAATTTCGATCAGAAAATTCAGGACATGGCCGATGCCGGTGTCCCGGTATTCCAGCAATTTGTTGATTATGCAAATCAATACCCCGATGCCAATCCGGGAATGGTACAATTCATGATGCCGGGCTATATGGAATCACAGATGTATGATGGTAAAACCAATAACTTCAAGATCGGTGGCGGCCTGTACTATAAAGCATGGAGGGACATGATGCTTAAATATGAAGGCCGTTATTCAACGGGTACGAGCATCTACATGGGTAACAACCGTGCCCCGCTGGAAGGTTTTTACCAGATGCAGCATTCACTCGGACTCGATTATAAAGGTTTCTCATTCAAGGCATATATGAGCCAGGATGATACAAAAAATACATATAGCCTGCCGGCTACAGGCGTCCTCATGGGGTTCTCATCCATGCAGGATGTTGGCCCTGCTTACCTGGGCACTTATGTAGGCTCCATCGCTGCATTGAGTGGTGGCTTTAGCAATCCCTACGACCCTGCATGGGGAGAGGCAGCCGGGGGCAGCGCCATGATGGCTGCTAACGGAGAATGGCTGCAGCCGGGTACACCGGAATGGGATGCAGCTTTTGATAATGTAACCGGCAACCCTCCGCCCTTTGGTTCCAACTTTCAGAGCAAGACTACATTATACCATATGGAAGCACTCTACAACCATAGCTTTAATAAGGTTGACCTGAATTTCGGGGCATCCTTCAGGAATACGCATCCGGTATCACATGGCAGTGTATTCTCAGATACAGCTGACATTAAGATCAATGTTGCCGAATATGGTGGCTTTGCACAGGCGATCTGGGATGTGGTTGAGAACCGTTTTAAGATCTTTGGGTCAGTGCGTGTCGATAAGAGCACCAATTACGACCTGCAACTGTCGCCCAGGCTGGCATTTGTTTTTAATGTTAACGAATTTCATGTGCTCAGGCTTACCGGCCAGTCGGCGTTCCGCAGCCCGACAGTAACCGACCAGTACCAGTACCTGAATAAAGGATATGGATACACCATTGGGAACATCAGTGGCTTTGGTAATTCTTACACATACGCATCAGTGCAGGCCTTTGACGGCACTAACCCGGAAGTTCTGCAAACAACTTATGTAGAGGCAGTGAAACCGGAGCAGCTGAAAAGCATTGAGCTTGGATATAATGGGTTGATCACCAAAAAATTCTTTGTTGATCTGAGCCTCTATTACAACATGTATTCAGATTTTATCACTTATGTTGAGGTGGCACAGCCCAATGGTGGTGCCATTGCAGGTGAAGCCAGCGGCGAGGAGGCGATCAAAACAAGAAATTATACACGTTACCTCGTAGCAACAAATACCACACAGGATATGAATACCTATGGTGCCAGTATAGGGCTTACATATTTCATTAAGCCTACCCTCAAAATTTATGGTAACTACACATATTCAAAACTTGACACAGCCAACTTTGAGGAAAACTTTATGCTGGCATACAATACGCCGCAACACAAGGTCAATATCGGTATGGAAGGAAAGATTTACAGGGGCTTTGGCTTTGCACTCAACTGGCGATGGGTTGATGATTATATATGGGAATCTGTATTCGCTCCTTATCCTAACCTTATCAAGTCCTATAATGTAACAGACTTGCAGTTCAGCTTTGAAGTGCCACGGCTGATGTCGACACTCAGTATTGGCGGATCGAATATATTTAACCAGGAATATACACAGGCAACGGGAATGCCGCAGATCGGAGGGTTCTACTATGCCTCCTGGACATTTAATCTTGATTTTAAGAAATAAGTTGCTGGTTGATTATTTTTAGTATTTATACCCCAGCAATTCAATCTCCCTGGCATACCTGTCAGTGATAGCAGATGCTTCCTCTTCGGTAAGGATTTCGCTATAGGGCCTTTTGTCTGTCCTGAATTCTGACTTGGCCCGGTATTCGGGCAAAGTGAGCTTTTCCGGTAATTTGAGGATCCCGGAAATTTCCTCCAGGGCAGTTTCCATTTCTTCATAGGCAAATACCTTGTCCACGGCAACTTTTCCGTCGATACTATACATGGCGAACCCCCGGATCATATCACCTTCATCATGCCTCAGGTAATCCATAATGCTGCTAAAGTCACGGGACCTGTTGCGATGAAAATAATGCGATACAGTTTTGTCCCATGGGTTTCTCTCAAAACAGAATTTGAAATAATCATTCCATATATCGGAAGGGATATTAGCCTTTATTTCCGTTGCAGGCATATGATTGTAGTAGTACTTCTTCTTCCCTTTGAATATCCTGTTTTTCCAGTCTGCAATCCCATAATACCGCATTGGAACACTATAGTTTTGAGCTCCCCGGCAGCCCAGCTCAAACCTGGCCTTTTCATCTTCTTTCGAGATGGGTGTGATAATATCCTCTTCCCCACAAATGCCGGAAAGGGCCATCTCTATGGAGGTTCCGGCAGTTTTTCTGAGTTTGATGAAAATGAACTTGTGCTTATGGGATATGATCATAATGCGTTCATGTAATGCGTTGAATTTCTAAAATTAGGAAAATATATGATACATTTTACCTTATTAATACTCAGCAGAATAGATTTCTCCCTTCGGTCGAAATGACTTAAATGTCCCACTTTTGTTCGAGCGAAGCCGAGCGGCTGCCAGATGTTAACTGCCATTGAAAAAGCCAGGCAGGATCATCCTGAAGCTAATGGGAAATTGAAATATATTTGCGCAGATGCCACGAAACCATTGCCTTTTCCGGGTACTTTCCGGGTTGGCATCGACAGGGGGACATTTCATACGATCCGCCCGGATTTCTGATCATATTAAGGCGACAGGATCAAGTTTAATACCTGTGACAACTCAATGATCAATCATCTTTATCTACATGATGAAGATATTTTTCCATATATCCCATGTTAACAAATTGAGGGCTGTCGGACCATTTTGCAGTCAGATGTTCAACATATTGTTTTACAATGTGCCGGGTCCTTTCTTCCCTGCTTTGATCTTCTTTTCCTTTGTCAAGGGGTGGGTAGAGGTCTACTGAGATATGATAATATTTGTCTGGATAGACAAACACAGGAATTATCTCGGCATCGGTACTCAGGGCAAGTTCTGCATAACTCCCCCTGAAGCCTCTTAACTTGCCAATGAATGGAAAAGTCATGCTTGATTTACCATGATAGCCATCGCCAAGAAGGTGAAGGATCCCTCCATCGTTTAAAACATGTTTTGCTTCCATCAATACCTTAAACAGTTCAATGTCGGATAAATAATCAAAGACAAGTTTTTTTGCCTCAATGTCAGGGTTTATGTCGTTAAATTTTTCCGAATCAGCTCCCTGTGATGCTACCATGGTATAGACGTCTGTCAATCCAATTCTGGGAAAAATGGAGATGGCCATCTCTGAAAATCCGTAATGACTGCTTACCAGTATTACACCTTTTCCTTTCTTGTGGCTTTCCGTTAATATGTCAAGGTTATTGACATGTACATATTTTGTAAATTTTCTATCACTCAGGTTTGAAATGACCTTAAGCCGCCATTTTTTCAGGAAGGAAACATTGAGCATCTCCTGTTCCATCTGCACAGTGTTTTCGGGAATACCAATTTCTTTCAGGAAGATCTTGAAAATACGTGATTTCTTTTTGAAATACTTATTCCTGGCATAAGAAGTTCCGCAGAACCATTTGATCAGGAGCGAGCCGCCTCTGTACGGGATCCTGCGCCCTCCTTTCTTTGACAAGAAATATCTTTTCAGTCTGTCAACGACCTTTTTTCTCTTGAATATCATTCTTTGCTGTCTGATGTTTGATTAATGGTTATTGCCAGCGCTTCTATAGTTGGGTTAGCGATGAAGTTGTCAAGATCAAGCTTGATATGAAAAGCCTTTTCGATGGCGTCGAATGCAACAAACAATTTCAGCGAATCGTGGCCGGCCTGCAGAATATTATCCTGCACGCCAACAGGGTATACCTCCAGGTGTTTCTCAAAAACAGATACCAATTGTTCTTCAACGGGATTGCTGGCATGCTTGATATCCTCTTTCCGGGAGGTTTTTTTCCAGTCGGGATCCGGCAGCGAAGAATAATCTGTCTTTCCCGAGTCTGTCTTTGGCAGGCCTTCCAGTCTTAAGACGAACCTTGGCACCATGAAGTCGGGCAGTCTCCTGACAAGGGCATGCTTTATATCAGTCATGTCAACTTCCTTGCCCGGGCTGCAAACATAATACGCAACAAGGGCTTTGTTGCCGACAGGGTCTTCCTTGAGCACAACGGCGACCTCCTGCATGTCCTTACTGAACAATAAGGTATTTTCTATTTCTCCCAGGTCGACACGCTGGCCCCGGATCTTGATCATGGCGTCTTTCCTGCCAACATGAACCAGTGCTCCGTCGGATTGCCTGTATGCGAGATCACGGCTGTTAAACTGGCCTTCGACAGGGAAATCCTGCCGGGTTAGCTCAGCTTTGTTCCAATACCCCAATGCAGTATACTGACTTAAAATGATCATCTCGCCCACCTGGTTTGGTTCGCAGGCTTTGCCGTCCTCATTCCGGATCTCAATTTCTATTCCATCGACAGGATCCCCGATAGGTATGATATTTTGCTTCAGGACAGTATCTTTTTGAATACGGAAAGCACATGCAAGGAACATTTCAGTGCTGGCATAGATGTTAATGATCTCGGTCTGGCGTTTCAGGTAAGGCCGGATCTGCTTGATATCGTTGAAATACAAGGTTTCACCACCTATCATGAGCGTCCTTAAGTTATTCATCTTGAAGTCTTTGTCGAGTGTGGCCCTGAAATGCCGCAATACCGAGGGGATCATCAGGCAAACCGTAATCCTTTCATTATTAAAGAACCCGGCAAGGCCGGGAAAGCCAAACTTTGGAAGATTATACATTACCAGTGTGGCACCATTCAGCAGTGCTCCCAGCGACTGCATGGCATGAGCGGAGAATCCGATTGAGAAGTAGTAGGCAAAGATGTCATCCGGAGTGATATTGATATATTCAGAAAAGCGTTTTATAAAATGCAATTGGTTTCTCTGGCTGGTGTAAACCCCTTTGGGTTCACCTGTCGACCCCGATGTATACAGGATGTGCATAACATCGTCGGCAGTAGGAGTGAGATCGGGCCGCTGCGTATTTTGATTGAAATCCAGCTCGTCGATGTTAATGATCACGCGATCTCCGGAAAGTGCTTTTACCTGGCCAATGTTAATGTTGTCGGTGATGATTGCCGCTGCGGAGGAGTCTTTTATCGAGAATTCAATCCTGTGTGCAGGCCAGCTGGTGTCAAGGGGAACATATGCACAGCCGGTTTTAATTATTCCAAGGATAGCGACCATCTGTCCGGAACCGAAAGAAAGGAAAAATGCAATTTGTTTCTCCCCTGATCCCAGGGCCAGGATATGATTGGCGATCACATTTGCTTTTTCCTGCAGTGATCTGTACGTAATATCAGTGTTGCCATCCCTGACAGCAAGCTTATCGGCAAAAGATTCAGCAATAAGGTCAAAGCGTTCAGCGATGCTTTGCTCAACATTCAGTATAGGGATATGTTTTTCCTGTTTCATTGTTTAGATTGTTCTATGATGCTTTCATAAACCCCGAGCAATTCAAGAACGCTTTTCCTTGTTGAAAACTTCAGGGATTGTTTTCTGGCTTCTGTGCTCAATTGCTTTCTGAGCTGATCATTGAAATACATATGCTCATATTTATCACAAATATCCTCTATATCTGAGGGATCAGCCCCAAGCCCGCCTTTTCCCACCACTTCAGGCATTGAACTATTCATGCCATAAACGACCGGAGTTTCACATCGCATGGCTTCGAGGATGGGCAGGCCGAAGCCTTCATAGAAGGAAACGTAACTCAGGGCCAGAGCTTGAGAGTATAAGGCAGGCAGGTCCTCATCATCGACAAATCCTGTAAATGTGATAAGGTTGCTGTAAGCCGAGAAACTCTTTGCTTTCCATCCTTGCTTTCCGGATATTACCAGCGAGAGGTTCAGGTCTTTATGCTTTTTATGGAGTAACTGGAATGCTTTGATAGCATTGTTTACATTTTTTCTTGGTTCTATGGTTCCGAGTATCAATAAATAGGGCATATCCAACCTTACGCCATATTTCTTCAGCACTTCGGTGCATTCTTCCTTATCTATCCGGTGAATAAATTTATCCTCATCGACATGCTCATAAATGAGGTGTTGGTTCTTATCGGGCAGCGAAAGAAATTTTTTTGAATCACTTAAAGTAGATTCGGAAACATTGATGATGTGGGCTTGTTGTTTTTCAATGAACCTGAGCCCGTTCTCCGCATTTTTGATATTTATTTTGGTGTGATAATCAGGAAACAGCTTATGGGTGTAATCATGTATAGTAAATACTATTGGAGCCCTGGCCCTGGCAAATGGCCGGTAGTGTTGTTGCAGGGGTACATGGATCAGATCGTAGCGTGAATTAATTCCCGGGATGGAATAGCCTTCCTTATCTTGTTTGTTATGCAAATATGCGGTGTATATTACTCTTGGTAAGAATAGTATTACTGAACGCAATAAGAAAAACAGAAAGAGGGTGGCTATTTTTATGTTGTAATAAATCTTATGGAATAAATGGATGTTGTTGTCTGTCAGCCATTTGATCCATCTGTCAGGCAGGATATACCTGATGACGGATTCCAATCTTCCAAAAAATCCTTTTTTATGCTTCTTCGCTGACAGGCCGTACTGTTTTTCCAGCTGTGACCTGTCAAAGCCATCTTCCTTAAGGCTTGCGTACTTTTTTAATGAAATGATCTCTTTATTTATGAGCAGATCGAATTGCCATTTGCTGTTCACATTCTCAGTCAGCGGGATCAGGCCATCGATCAGCCCGGCAACATACCGTTTAACGCCATCATTATCGGGTGTGGCCATTTTATTTGCTTCAAGGAGCACCTTGAATGGCTGTGCCGGTTTTGGAGGTACCGTAAGGCCCAGCTTATGAAGAAAGGAGTGATCCAGCTCAGGATCAGGCAATGATATGCTGCCATCACGGGTATACCCCAGCTTTTCCATATGCGGCCCGTGATAGATCCAGAAGAGGTCATGCAATTCGTCGGGCATCTCCTCTTTCCATCCCCCTGTCTTCCCTTTTCGAAAAGCTTTATCAGCTAATTTTTTGGATTCCTCATCTGTATATCCCCAGGTTTTTCGGGCACCATAAGCAGCCCTGCCTTCTTTGAGTGCCTCAAAGGAAGGGATTTTTGAAGGATCCGGTGCCGGCAGCCGGCATATTTCCCTTATGCGTTCGATCTGCCCGA
>JAGLEK010000105.1 GCA_023145125.1 Bacteroidales bacterium
GCGCTGAGCACCTCACTTAATGCAAATCCTTCATCCCTGCGGTCCTGTCCCAGTTTCCTGTAGAACTTCTTGATATCCTTATTTGAATATCTGCCCCCCAGGAAGTCGCCGAATTGCCGGATCACATCATTGTTTCTTGAGAATAAGGCCTCCTGATCGAATTTTGCGTAAGTGGGGGTGGACTTTCGGCTTGTGACTTCATTCAACCAGCATTTAGTGATTATATCTGCGTTCTTTTCAACCAGGCGTAAGAGGTTGTCCGACAAAAAGTCATCGCTGCCATGTACGGTTTCTTTTATACCTACCGACCTGGAAAAAGAATCGAGTATTGTCCAATATTCCTCTTTTGAGCTGATAAACTTTTCTATGGCATCAACATTTGATCTGAAGGCCATGTCGGGCAAACTGCCGAAGGGAAAAAAATTCAATGCCAGAGCATCATCTCCCGCCATCAACACCCCTCCGGTCCATTCAGTTTCGAAAGTAAGGTGTAAAAGGTCTCCGTACATATCACTATTGCCTGATGATACATCGACCAGTGAAACTATCTTTCCGATAATACCTGTTTCCTCGACAAGTTCCCTTAAGGCAGCACTTTCAATGCTTTCACCGGATTCGGCAAAGCCCATAGGCAGGCACCATAATCCCTTAAAGGGTGCATTTTTCCTCTTTACAAGGAGGATCTCACGGTCCTTCATCACGATGTTGGAAGCAACAGGGAGCGGGTTATCATAATAATACACATTGCATTTCTCACAATAATCCCTCGGTGTATCTCCTTCATTTTTTGAAGAGAGTTCATTGCCACAATTTGAACAATATTTTCGCTTATTTTTCATCCTGATCAACTAATGCGGGCCAGTACAAACAAAGATAACATCATTTTTGGTGATCTCCAGCCCTTTACTTTTTATAAGGCCTTCCTTTATACCTGAGCTCACTTTATGATGCAGTTCATCATCAGGATCTATAATTTCAGGTATGAAAAATGAGTGTTTGAAATTAAAGTATTCAACGAGATCCTTATGGTCATCAACACCAAAAGAAAGCTTTGCTTTATAATCCTTTGACATGACCCCATTGAAATTGGCCTGAAGCATTTCTGCACCGTTTATATCTGAAAACCTGTTGATAAGTGTTTCATATGGCAGATCAATGGTGATGATCAGCCCGTTTTTTTTCAAAATGCTTCTCACATAAGAAGTAAACTCCGGCATATGCGGCGAAGCATGAGTAATGGCAACAAACACCCCGTCCTTCTTTAATATCCTCGCAATATCCTTAATAACTTCAGGGAAAAAATAGAGTGCGTAGCTGCACAGGATCAGGTCATATGCGTTATCGTCCAATTCCCTGACATGATCAATGCCATTGCTCCGGAAATCGGCATTAAGGCCCGCACGTTCACACGATTGAAAATAAAACCACTCATATTCCGGATAGCGGTCTATGCCGGTTATCTTTGCACCGGCGTGCACCCTGCCTTTAAGCGCCTCGGTGAAGAAACCAAAACCACAGCCGAGGTCGAGAATGCTTTTTGATCCTGACAGGTCCAGGCCATCCAGGGCCATGTCGCGGATATCATCCCTATTTTGCAGATACCTGGTGATAATACCGGCGATTTCACGATGTTTTTTTGCATCCCGGAATACTTTTGCAAGAGTAAACTCTTCCCCAGCCATAACACATGGATTTTATAATCTATGTAAATATATAGAATTTAACCGAGCCCGTAGCAATGCAAATTTTACAATGAAGTTTGTCCAATGCAGATTCAAGTCTCAGACAGAGATTCCCATATCTTTCCGCTAAGTAGTTGGCTGAAACAAAGCAAATGCATATCTTTACAAATCTAAAAAACTATAACATTATGAAAAAAACCATCATTTTTATCGTCATTATTCTCCTGCTCATTGCAGCCTGTGTATACTATAGCTGCATGCAGCGCGAGAAATTCGAACAGGAAAAGAAAGAGGCTGTTGCCGAGGCTGTACAAAGTACCATCGACTCCATGAACCTGTGCCGGGTGCTGGAGGTGCCCAAACAACAGGTACAGGCACACAAACCGCCCCCACCACCGCCTCCTGAACCTAAAAAAGTGCAGGCAGAGGAGCCTGTGGAACCGGATATGCTGACAGATGAACGCGATGGACAACAATACAAGATATTTGAAGTCGAGGATGACTGGTGGATGGGAGAGAACCTGAATTTCCCAACCCAGGAATCGTGGTGCTATGATGTTCAGGAATCCAATTGCGATAAATGGGGACGCCTGTATACCTGGAAGGAAGCAACAATAACCTGTCCACAGGGATGGCATCTGCCCAATGACCAGGAATGGTCGAAGCTGATCAATTATTACGGTGGCGTTCATTATGCAGGAAAGAGCTTTAAAGTAGGAGGGTCATCACCCTTTAATGCATTTATGAGTGGCTACTATTATCATGAAGGCTCTTTCGGTAAAGTCGGTGTCAGCGCATACTTCTGGTCCGCTACTGAGCAGAATAATGATTATGCCAGCTTCAAAGGAGTTTATTCAACTGTCGACAATGTTGGCACCTACACCTATATCAAGATTGATGGGATGTCGGTGCGGTGTGTGAAGGACAGGTAGGGGTGTAGAAATCAGAAATCTGAAATCAGAAATTAGAAATGCATCCGGCAAGCTTCAGGAGAGACAGCCAACAGCTGAGGTGAAAATTATACACTATACACTATTCACTCCAAATAGGCACTAGGCACTTGGCACTAGGAACTATGCACTTGACTCTGCCTGCTACTCTGCTTAATCAATAGCTTAATCTTAAAATAGTAGAGTTATGAAGAAGCACACGCTTTCAATACTGGTATCTTTATTTTTAGTTTTTTATATTGGCAATAGTGCCTTTGCACAGGGTGACATCAGCGCCAATAAGGCTAATCATAATGTAAATGACATAAGTGATCATCCTGCCATTATTGGTTATTTGGGCGAGGGAGGAACTACTTGCGAATATTTCGATTTCCTTGATCCTGGTGATTATGTTGCCGTGGAGCTTTTAAATTGGACCACATGGAGTAATAATCCGGGCTCACCTGAAGATGCTATTGTTACAGATTTTGTTGCATATAGCAGCCCTAATTCATTTTATGTAGATGGTTATTGCGATCTGCTGGATCAATTTGCCAGTGAAAACATCACCAGCGGTATACACAGTTACTCCAATATGATATATATCCCTATGGGATGCTGTGGTTACTTTAATCTGCAGAAATATATTGTGCCCGGGGTTGAATGGGGTTTCCAGGTATATTTCGATGCTGATGGTATAGCAACAGTGGATGCCGGTGCATCCGGTGCCGCCACCTTTAATTTTGAACATGATAGCTGGCATTCAAATGTCATTGTTATCGACCTGGATGCAGATTGGGCGAAGTATTATTTCAATGGTAGTGTTATGGTAAGCTGGCAATGGTCACTGGGGTGTTTTGGAAACCCCGGAGATATCTCCCTTGGCAGCTCAAACTACTACGCATGGGCATCCGTAGGAAATGCAGCTTTGGCCTATTATGATAATGCGTGTTATTCTGATAATATATCTTTTGTTCCCGATATTGATGTGAATCCGGCCTCATTGATCATTCAACAGCCGGCACTGAAGAAAAATGCAGATCAAGCGGGCATAACACACTATGGCCGGATAAGATCACTTCAACCCGACAGCTTTATCATAAAGAACATTGGTTATGAAAGTCTGTCTGTAGAATCTATTGCTGCCGGTGCGGCATGGCTACAGATATCCGGCTATCCGGCTACTCCATTTACAATAAATCCGTGGGGCAGTCAGAACGTGGCTGTTGATGTGGATTGGGATGAGTTGGGAAGTGCTCAGCAAACAGACACCATTACCATTGCCTCAGATGATCCGGATGAGCCTGTAGTTTTTGTCACCGTAACCGCAATACCCGCTATGCCGGCAAGCATTATTGTGGAGCCATCGATTCAAAACCTTACTTATGAGCAAGGGTCTTTTGTGGTAACAGTGCAATCAAATATTGATTGGGAGGTGGTGGAAAATTGCGACTGGTTGAGCTGTGACCCGGCATCAGGACAAAATGATGATACCATTATTGTGAGCCATGAGGAAAATATGACCGGCGAGATCCGTTCCTGCATTATTTCCATAGTTGGGGCTGAAGTATCTGACAGTCTTACTGTTGTGCAAGATCTGACATCGATAAGTGATAATTCGGTAAATAGTGGGATACAGGTTTATCCCAATCCGTTCTCTTCAACAACCACGATAGCATTTTATCAGCAAAGTCCGGGGACCGTTGTCATTGCATTATACAATCATTTGGGTGATTTAATAGATATGATCAGGGAAAGTACGGCGCAGGGTCCGCAAAAGATCGTTTGGAATGCAGAAGAACTGCCGGCCGGCATATATTATTATCGGATAGAAACCGGAAATATGCTCGTTAGCGGGAAGCTGGTGAAAATTAATTGAGCATCTCTTGTCGGCAATGTTGGCACTCGGCACCCGGCACTCGGCACTCGGCACTCATCACTCGGCACTCAGTTTTAAATGCCCGGCCGGCACATTCTGCAAACGCGCCAGCAGGACATTCATCCGGGATCTTAATCATCGCCCGGTACCATAGTTGGATATAGCTCGAATTGATATGTAGTATTATTACTAAAAAACCTGTGATTCAGGACATCCGGAATCGTGTATATTGTTTGATTGCAAACGTGATGATCTGAATTTCCCATCTTTTCCAAATTTGCAACTCTCGGGCTGTAAACGGGCCCGGCTTCATGAAAAACATAATTTGTGATTCCTTCATGGTAAAGTTTAGGAGCTCCAACAATATTACCATTATTGTCAGAAATTGTTACATAATATGAATGGCACAATCCATAAGCGTTTGATGCATCAACGCTAACCACATAGGTAATGCCGGGGGAATTCGTAGGAGCCGGTTTGTTAGTAGTTACTGAATAAACTGTTGTGGCAACAATAAGAATCATTGCCAGACTCATCATAGATAATGTTAAATTCTTCATAAGGCTGTTTTTAATGATAAAATATATTACAAACGATGCGTCAAAATTATATCAACATATAAAGAGAATCCTTATATAATTTTGTAATTATTTTATATAATTTACTGATTAACAGCTTTGCTTAACGTTTTGTTATGAAGTTGTTTGAAGTAGGAGGGTGTTAAGCCGGTTTCTTTTTTAAATTGGCCGGATAGATGTGCAACACTACTATAGTTCAATTTATAAGAGATTTCATTAATAGAAATATCATTATAAATTAGCATTTCTTTCACTCTTTCGATTCTTTGTTTGATGAGAAATTTTTCTATGGATATACCCTGTGAGGCTGAAAAGAGATTGCTGAGGTATTTATAGTCGTATCCTAATTTCTTGATGAGATGGTCCGAAAAATTAATTTTGGGTGCCTCCTCGTGCTGATATACCAATTCAACGATGATATTTTTGATTTTTTCAATGATGATGCTTGTCTTGTCATTGATCAGTTCCAATCCGAGATTCTGTATTGAGAGTTTGAATATCTCTAATTGCTCTTCCGAAATATTATCTCTTATCTCAGCTTCGCCTGAGTGGACGGTGAAGTCTTTAATACCCAGTTTTTTAAGCTCATATTCCACTATCTTCATGCAACGAATACAAGCCATATTTTGAATGAACAGTTTCATACCGTAATAATTATTATCAATATTGTTGGGATATTTAAATAAATGCGGTTTAAACAGTAATTAGAACAATCCTGATCAGTTTAAGTTCATTAACCTGCAGGCACTTGAAATCTGAAATCTGAAATCTGAAATTTGAAATCAGAAATTAGCTCGGCACCCGGCACCCGGCACTCGGCAAGCTTCAGGAGAGACAGCTAACAGCTGAGGTGAAAATTATTCACTATTCATTATTCACTCCAAATAGGCACTAGGCACTTGGCACTAGGCATTAGGCACTTGAAATCAGAA
>JAGLEK010000106.1 GCA_023145125.1 Bacteroidales bacterium
GGTTATGGGATCGGTCTTGATTTCGTAACCTACTACGACATCGTCCTCAGGTTCGAATATTCTGTTAATCGCATGGGGGAACATGGTTTTTACCTGCATTTCAGGGCACCCATATAGTGGCCCGGGAGTGTCCATGTCTTGGCTTTTTTAAGCGTATGAATAATGATTGTGTAATATCAGCCAATTTATTGTTCTTTCTAATTGTTAATTATTCTTAAGCCGGCAAGTTTTAATTCGTAGATTTTCGTAAACTTGCATCGGGTTTAAGAATTATCAGAACATCTTGCAATGAAGCTTGCATTATTCGGAAAAAGTATCAGAAAAGAAAATTACCCGTACCTTCTTCAGTTGATTGATAAGCTGGAAGAGTATGAGTGTGAGTTGATGGCATATCGTCCTTATCTCGAGGATCTTAGGAGGAATGATGATTTCAATTACGATCTTACCCCTTTTTCAAGCCACGATGACCTTAAGGGAAATGCGGACATGGTCCTCTCCATTGGCGGTGACGGAACCTTACTTGATACTGTATCCCTGGTACGTGATTCAGGGATCCCTGTATTGGGCATTAACCTGGGAAAACTTGGCTTTTTGTCGAGCATTTCACGCGATGAAATTATTCCGGCAGTTGAAAAGGTAATCAAGGGCGATTATACACTGGATCAGCGTACCCTTCTCCACCTGACAGCAAAAGAAGGATTGTTCGGTAACTTCAGTTATGCACTGAACGATCTCACAGTCACGCGTAGAGATTCAACTGCCCTGGTTGTGATCCATGTGCATGTGGATGGCGTTTTTCTGAATTCCTATTGGGCCGATGGCCTGATCATTGCCACCCCGACGGGTTCGACAGCATATTCCCTTAGTAGTGGCGGGCCTATAGTGTCACCGGGTTCTGAAAACTTCGTGATAACACCTCTGGCACCACATAATCTTACTGTTAGGCCAATTGTGATCTCTGATAAAAGTGAGATCAGAATTCACGTGGAAGGCAGGGATAAGAAGTACCTGGTGAGCCTGGATTCGAAAACCGATGTGATAAAACCCGGGGATGAACTGCACATCCGTTCGGCCGATTTCAAGTTCAACCTGGTAAAAATTGAGCATAAAGATTTTTATACTACCATTCGCGATAAACTCAAATGGGGGCTTGATGTGAGAAATTAATTCATCATGGGATAAGAAATTTGTAAATAATGCGTTTGGGAATTTATATGAAAAGGATAACATTGATCATTATACTGCTTGTGGCAGGAATGGGTGGTATGCAGGCGCAGAAAACCATGGAGGTGGGTGTGTTCGGTGGTGGCTCCTACTATATAGGAGATTTAAACCCCGGAATGCCGTTTCTGATGTCGAAGCCCGCCTACGGACTGGTGGCCAGGTTAAACCTGAATCCCAGGTGGACAATCAAACTGAGTGGTTATCGTGGCAAGGTTGCCGGTGACGATAACGTTTCCAATGCAATGGCCAACAGAGACCTTAAATTTGAATCAAACATCACGGATATTTCTGCGGTGATAGAGTTGAATTTTTTCAATTATATCACAGGAAGTACGAGGAATTTCATTGCTCCGTATATCTTTATCGGTATTGGCGTTTTTATGTTTGAGCCGGAGGCAGATGGAGTATCACTGCGTGATCTCGGCACCGAAGGCCAGAATGTCGGGTTTTTCGAAAGAAGCAACTATCAGACAACTCAGCTGGCAATACCTTTTGGCCTGGGCTTCAAATACAGCCTGAACAAAAAACTGGGATTTGCAATTGAATGGGGATTGCGAAAAACATTTACCGATTATATCGACGATGTCAGTACCACATATTATCTGGATGGAGAAAATATCGACCCTTCCAATGTTGCTGAGGTCATGTCAGATCCCACAATGAACCATAAGCCTTATGAGATGAGAGGTAATCCCAGTACTGATGACTGGTATTCTTTCTTCGGGATAACATTAACCTATAAGTTTAATCTGGGACGTGATAAGGGGTGTAGTGATTTCGGAACGAGAAAAAAATATTAATAATGAGTGATAAACGGATGGATCTGAAAAGCCGCATCGACCCCGCTCGTTTACCAGGCCATGTTGCGATCATCATGGATGGAAACGGCCGCTGGGCAAAGCAGCGTGGCAAGCCCAGAACATTCGGACACCATAACGGGGTTACTTCCGTAAGGGAAGCAGCCGAAACAGCCGCTGAACTTGGCATTAAGTACCTTACACTTTATGCATTTTCCACCGAGAACTGGAACCGGCCGAAGCTGGAAACAGATGCGCTGATGTCTCTGCTGCTTAAGACTATCCACAAGGAAACAAAAACACTCAATAAAAATAATATCAGGCTGAATGCGATCGGTAATCTGCAGAGCCTTCCTCCACTTACAAGGAAAATGCTTGAAAAGGCCATGAATAATACGGCTGGCAATGACAGGATGACCCTTACGCTGGCATTGTCATACAGCGCCAGGTGGGAATTGCTTGACGCAGTGAAAAAAATTGGAAAACGGATAGGCGAGGGTGAGCTTGATGCAGACGATATCGATCAAAGTGTTTTTGAAGCATCGCTTCAAACACATGGCATGCCGGATCCTGAACTGCTTATAAGAACTTCAGGCGAGTACAGGATCAGTAATTTCCTGTTATGGCAGATTGCTTATTCAGAACTTTATTTCTCACCAAAGTTTTGGCCTGATTTTAGGAAAGATGACCTCTATGAGGCATTGATCGATTATCAGAACAGGGAGAGAAGGTTTGGCAAGATCAGTGAACAAATAAAAGCAGATTAAGCTGGGATGACAGATACTCATATAGGAAAAAAGATTGGAAGGGTGCTTAACTGCAAACATATGCTTGCCGGCGTCATTGGCATGCTCTTAATATTGCTTTCCTCCCAATTGTCATTTGCCCAGGTTAATATTAGCGATGATCAGGATCTGATTGACTATTCTTCCCCCAAGAAATATGAGATCGGCGGTATTACGGTTTCAGGCGTGGAATATCTCGACCAGAATGTTTTAATCATGTTGTCAGGACTGAAGATCGGAGCCAAGGTCGATATTCCCGGTGAAGACATCACCAACGCGGTTAAGAAATTGTGGGATCAGGGGCTGTTTGAAGATATCAGCATCTCTGCTACCAGGATTCAGGGAGATATGGTGTTCCTGGATATTTACCTGCTGGAAAGGCCGCGGCTCACAAAATTCTCTTTCAAAGGGGTTAAAAAATCTGAAGCGGATGATATCCGCGATAATATGCGACTTACACGCGGCGATGTTGTAACTGATAACCTCCTGGTAAGGATCAACAATATTATTATCGGGTATTTCGGCGATAAAGGTTTCATGGATGTAGAAGTTGACACCCGCCAGATACAGGATACCACCAAACCCAATAATGTGATCCTTGAGATTGTAATTGATAAGAATGATAAGGTTAAGATATATCAGATCAATGTACATGGCAATGAGTTCCTTTCTTCGGAGAAAGTGAAGGCGGCATTTAAGGAAACAAAGGAAAAAGGGATGTTCCGTCCACTTTATGGTATTGATAAGCTTTTCATCGATGTTGTATGGGATGCACTGCGCCTGAAATTCCCGATGATGATAGAAGATGTTCAATCCTATATAAATGAAACAATACGTATCAGGATCTTTAAATCATCGAAATTCATTGAAAGCAATTATGAGGACGACCTCCGTAACCTTATCGCTAAATACAACGAGTTAGGATACCGTGATGCCCAGGTGGTGAAAGATTCAATATCACGTAATCCCGATGGTACCATGAATATCGATGTCTGGTTAGATGAAGGAAACCAATACTATTTCAGGAATATCACCTGGGTGGGGAATACCAAATATACCAGTGAATACCTCAACACTATTCTTAGGATACAGAGGGGGGATGTGTACAACCAGGACCTGCTTACAACAAACCTTTCCTTTAACCCCAGTGGCTTTGACATTAGCTCCCTTTACCTCGACGACGGGTACCTCTTCTTTAATGTAGAGCCGGTTGAAGTGCTGGTGGAGAACGACTCTATCGATTTGGAGATCAGGGTCCGTGAGGGTAAGCAAGCTACCATAAACAAGGTGCAGGTAAGAGGAAATACAAAGACCAACGATCATGTGGTTATCAGGGAGATTAAAACCAGGCCGGGTGAACTCTTCAGCCGGGAAGCCATTATCCGTACGGTTAGGGAACTGGGCCAGCTGAAGTATTTCAACCCTGAAACCATCACCCCTGATGTATTGCCAAACCCGGAAGATGGCACCGTGGATATCATTTATTCAGTTGAAGAAACTTCTGCAGACCAGATCGAACTTTCCGGGGGATGGGGTTATGGCAGGATCATCGGTACACTGGGGGTTTCATTCAATAACTTCAGCCTGCGGAATTTCTTTAAGAAAGGAGCCTGGAGGCCCATACCATCCGGCGACGGGCAGAAACTCTCGCTCCGGATCCAGAGTTACGGAAGAGGGTATATAAGCTATAGCGCTTCATTTACCGAGCCATGGCTGGGAGGAAGAAAGCCCAACGCTTTCAGCGTTTCTTATTATCATTCAATGTATTCCAACGGATTGCCCAGAAGCGATACCAATCGCTCCTACTTTAAGATCAATGGACTGACATTTGGCCTGGGACAGCGTCTTAAGTGGCCCGACGATTTCTTTACTCTTTATCAGGCCATTAATCTCCAAAGATACGACCTGCATAAGTACACTACCATCTTTACATTCGGGGACGGCTCCGGCACCTACCATAACTTTAATTATAATATCGTATTGGGCAGAAATTCAACGGCGCCCAGCTATATATACCCCCGTACCGGTTCGAATCTATCTTTGTCGGTTGAGCTTACACCACCTTACTCAGTCTTCTCTGATGCCGACTATACAAAGATGTCGGATAATGAAAAATATAAATGGATAGAATACCATAAATGGAAGTTTGAGGCAACCTATTTTCTGGAGGTAGCCCCGAAATTTGTGATCATGGGGAGGCTGAAATATGGCTTCCTGGGATCTTATAACAGCGAGATCGGCATTACGCCATTTGAAAGATTTTACCTTGGTGGCGATGGACTTTCAGGTTATAATAACCTGGATGGCAGGGAAATCATCGGGATGCGTGGCTATGGTAACGAAACGCTGACGCCATACTATTATCAGGATAGAAATGTCGGAGGTACCGTTTATTGTAAATATACCCTGGAGATGAGGTACCCCTTGTCTTTGAACCCCTCGGCCACTATTTATGCACTTGCTTTCCTTGAGGCAGGAAAAGCATGGTTGTACCACCCGATGTTCAGTCCATTTGACCTTTACCGATCGGCAGGCTTCGGAATGCGGGTGTTTCTGCCCATGTTCGGTATGCTCGGACTCGACTGGGGATATGGATTTGATGATGTTCCGGGACTGCCCGGAGCAAATGGCGGACAATTCCACTTTTCAATAAACCAGTCAATCGATTAGTCACTAAACGAATTTATGGCAGGTTTTTTGTACTTGAATATAAAAATAAAATATTGGAGGATTTACATATGAAAAAACTGATTTTAACAATTGCCGTGATCTTAACTGTAGTTGCAGTCTCTATGGCACAGAAATATGCTTTTGTCGATTCGGACTATGTCCTTGAGAACATCCCGGAATACCAGGATGCGCTGGATATACTGGATGAATTTTCTATTGAGTGGCAAAAAGAGATAGAGGAAAAATTTGCGGCGGTGGATCAACTGTACAAAGACTACCAGGCTGAAGCCGTTCTCCTGCCGGAAGACATGAAAAGGCAGCGTGAAAATGAAATAATTCAGAAGGAAAAAGAAGCCAAAGATCTTCAAAAGCAGCGCTTTGGAAGGGATGGAGACCTCTTCATGAAACGCCAGGAACTGATCCAACCCATACAGGAAAAGATCTATAATGCAATTGAAGAGATTGCAGAATCGCTGAATTATGCATTTGTTTTCGATAAAGCAGGAAGCCTGACCATACTTTACGCCAAAGCAAAATTTGATATTTCTGATGATGTGCTGGATGAAGTTGGCACAGTGATGCAAACTGTCAGGCGTGAAGATAGAAAAGCACCCAGCAGTGGGGGCTCTTCCACATCTTCGGGAAGGCAACGCGGGAACAGCAATAATGCCAATAAGATGATTGATCAGCACAAAGAGCGATAAGCCTGCAGGAATCTGCAAATCAGCCTCTCCCACACTCTATTTATCTTAATAATATTTTGTGTTCATATTGAATAATTCCATACATTTGCGTGGTTATTAAAAACGTATAATCTATCTTAAATAAAATGAAAAACATTTTGAAAGCAGTACTGATCGTTGCTTTTATGCTTACAGCAACCATCGCCTGGTCCCAGGCAAATCTTAAAATTGGTCATATTGATTCCCAGGCACTTATAGAGTTGATGCCGGAGAAAGATTCTGTTGAAGCTCAACTGATGGCTTATCAACGTTCCCTCGAAGAACAGATTGGTGCCATGTATGTTGAGTATCAGAGTAAAGTTACCGACTATCAAAACAATGTGGATGGTATGTCAGATATTATCAAACAGACCAAGGAAAGGGAAATTGCCGACCTGGAAACACGCATTACCGAGTTTCAGCAAAATGCTGAGGCTGACTTTGGGTTAAAACAGCAGGAATTGTACGACCCGCTGATCACCAAAGCCAGGGATGCTATAAAAGGAGTGGCCGAAGCCAATGGCTTTACCTATATTTTTGATGTAAGCATGGGTACCGTGCTGTACTTCGAGGCAGGTGAAGATGTGCTTCCGCTTGTAAAAGCAAAATTGGGCTTATAAAAAAGACTTTAAAACTTGATTCTAAACCCCGCAGAAATGTGGGGTTTTTTGTTTTACTCATACCAGCCCGCATACATATTATAGCTGTTTGCGATGCGCTCGATCTCTCCTTCAAGAAGTTCTTTGTCGACGCTTTTGATCTTTTTTGCCGGCACCCCGGCATAAACGCTGCCTGACTTCACCACTGTGCCTTTTGGAATGAGAGCCCCCGCAGCAATAATGGAATTGCTTTCGATTACGGCATGGTCCATGATAATAGATCCCATGCCGATCAACACATTATCCTTAATAGTGCATCCGTGTACGACGGCATTATGTGCTATACTTACATTATTTCCGATCTCGACCGCTGCCTTCCGGTAAGTGCCGTGTATGGTAACACCATCCTGTATATTAACATTATTACCGATGCGGATATCGGTTACATC
>JAGLEK010000107.1 GCA_023145125.1 Bacteroidales bacterium
ACCTTTCCAAATGCAAATTATTGGGTGAGCAAAAAGCAATATGAATGGGCTACGAACCCCAACCATCGTGAAGGTGCTTCTTTCCTTAAAGAAAACATATTCCCTATCGAAGAAAGCGGACGCCTGAAACTGATCGATGAAGAAGGGGAGATACTTCCCGGTATATCGGTAATGATCTTCAATGGCCATACAGAAGGACAGATCATCCCATTGATCAATTATCATGGCCGCACAATTGCTTTCATGGCCGACCTCTTACCTGCAGCAACACATATTCCCATGCCATGGATCATGGCGTATGATACCAGGCCCCTTATAACCCTTGACGACAAGACCAGGTTTTACAAGAAAGCAGTTCCGGGGGATTACATCCTCTTTTTCGAGCACGACATTTTTAACGAATGCTGTACCCTGGAGCAAACTGAAAAGGGAGTTAGGGTGAAGGAGAGGTTTAAGTTGTCAGAAATCTAAAATAGGTGTTAGGTGTTGGGTGTTGGATGGATTCTTGATATTCGATACATGATATCCGATATTCGATATTCGATATTCGATACTCTGTGAAACTCCGTGCCCCTGTGCCCCTGTGGCTATTTTTTCAGAAACTATATCTTGTTGCTATTTTCCTTAGAAGCATTGCATCCAAACCATGCTCAATGCCATTTTTCTCACAATACTCCATCAACGAAAGCGTATTCAAATTCCCTATCAGGTCATGGTCGGTCATCGGGCAGCCGCCTATACCTCCCAAAACGGTATCAAATCGCCTTACCCCGGCCGAATATGCAGCATCAACCTTGTCGTAATATTCATGGGGAATAGTATGAAGGTGAATTCCAAACTCTACATCCGGGAAGGCCGGAATGAGGGTGGAATATACATCATGGATCAGGTCCGGCCCTGCCACCCCGATCACATCTGCGATAGGGATCACCCTGAAGCCCTGATCATAAAAGTAGCCTGAAATATCCACCAGCATATTAACCGACCATGGATCGCCATATGGGTTTCCAAAGCCCATGGAGAGTACTACTATCAGCTCCTTATTATTTTCTTCCGCAAGCTCCTTCATTTTACTCACCATCTGCTTCGACTTATCGAAGTTGGAATTGATATTTTTTCTCTGAAAAGTTTCTGAAAGAGCAAAAGGGAAGTATAGCTGGTCGATAATATCGTAGTTTACCGCTTCCAAACCACCTTTTATATTGGCTGCCAGCGTCATGACTTTGGAAGATGTATCCTTGAGCTCAAGCCCTGCAAGCACCTCCGCTGTATCTTTCATTTGCGGGATCGCCTTTGCCGATACAAAACTGCCCACCTCAACTGTTTCAAAACCTGCTTTAAACAGCTGATTTATGTAATCAGTTTTGATAACAGTAGGAATAAATAGCGGTATTCCCTGGAAACCATCGCGGGGAGTTTCAATTACTTTAATACTCATTAAGAGTTTTAAGTTTAGAATTAATTAGCCACTAAGGCACAAAGACACAGAGAAACACAGTTGGTTCATTACATTAGTTAACTGTGGTACTCTGTGCCCCTGCGTCTCCGTGGCAAGAAATAATAATAATTCATCCGGAAAACGTATCATTTTCTGCCACTAAGCTCCTTCGGAATCCTGCCATTCTTGATGGACTCTGAGCGAAGTGGCCGGCCAACGATGCGTTCAACCATCTGCCCGATCTCCAGTACCTTGTCGACATCGAGCCCTGTATCGATGCCCATCTCATCCATCATAACGACCATATCTTCAGTAGATACAAGCCCAACAAGATTAGGATCTTTGTAGTAATAACTTCCGGTTCCCGAAACAGGTACGCCACTAACAAAGTTGGCAGGCTGTCCGCCGATGCCACCCATAGTGGATTCGTAATTTGTCATGCCTGCCTGTAATGCTGCCAGAACGTTGGCCAGTCCCCATCCCCTTGAGACATGAAAATGAACAATATGCTTTTCCGGATCAGGAATTGCATCCAGAAGCATGGAATAATATTTATAGACCCTGTCGGGAGATGCGGAACCATCATGGTCGGCATGCTCAATATCATCGGCGCCAATATCGAGAAAGCGCTTTGTAAACTCGATGGCTTTGGATAATTCGGTAGGGCCCTCAACCGGGCATCCCCAGATGGTGCTTACCGTTCCGTTTACAAGAATGCCCGCATCATGACACTTGGGAATATATTCTTCACAAAACTTGAAATATTCTTCAATACTCAGTCCGGAGTTTATTTTCTGGTGTGATTCAGACGTTGAGGCCATAACAAGGATCCTGTCGGGGCCATATCCATCCTTTTTGGCCTGAATGGCCCTGTCGATAGCCCGCTCCCGTATGGTTATAGCGGTAACCGTGACATCATCCAGTTTGTCTTTTACTTTTTTGCTCTTGTGAAGCATCTTCATAAGGTCATCGGCATCCTTGAACTGAGGCATCCCTTTCGGGTTTCCGAAATTCGTAGATTCTATATTTTTGAATCCGGCCAGGATTAGTTGCTCGAGCACCCATAGCTTGGCCTCGGTCGGAATAAATTTTTCTTCATGCTGGAATCCGTCTCTGACAGTAATGTCGCCTATTCTTACTTTTTTGGGATAATTGAAGCTCATGGGCTATAATTTTGGATTATTAATGTTGAATTTTTAATTATTTGAACATGTAAAATGCTAAATGGCACATGCAAAATACAAAATGGTACATGTAAAACCCTCTTGTGAAAATCTCTTTGCTAAGATAAGAAATTTTGCCGTATTCCCAAGTGCAGGGCATATCTATACAGGGACTTTAAAAAGTGCTTGAAATACAGCCGATTTTAGTTTGACAAATATACTGGAAACTTAATTTTTATATCATAGAAATTTTAAGTATAATTGCATCTCATTGTGACGAAAAATACCAACTTGTTCATTTCATCTTCTTTAAAATAATAGCCTTCAGATGTTCAAACTAGAGACCAAAATCGATGTAAACTCTAAGGAGTTTAAGGAAAACAAGAAAGCCTTTCTTGAATTACTAGGCAAATACAAAGGAATTCTTAAGGATGTGACCAAAGGCGGTTCTGAGAACGCCATCAGCAAGCACAAGGAAAGAGGCAAGCTGCTTGCCCGCGAAAGGATCAACAAATTGATCGATCCCAATACTCCTTTCCTCGAGCTGTCACAACTGGCTGCTTACGATCAGTATGATAACGGCTTCCCTTCAGCGGGGATTGTTACCGGGATCGGAGTAGTCCAGGGCAGGGAAACGGTTATCATTGCCAATGATGCCACCGTTAAAGGCGGCACCTATATGCAGTGGACCATCCGCAAGCACTTGCGTGCCCAGGAAATTGCCATGGAGAACAAACTTCCCACTGTGTACATGGTCGACTCGGGAGGAGCTTTTCTGCCGGAACAGGATACCGTGTTTCCGGATAAAAATCATTTCGGCCGTTTCTTCTACAACCAGGCAAGGCTGTCTGCCATGGGGGTTCCCCAGATCGCCATCGTGATGGGTTCTTGCACTGCAGGCGGGGCATATGTTCCTGCCATGAGCGACGAAGCCATCATTGTGAAAAACCAGGGGACTATTTTCCTTGGTGGCCCGCCACTTGTTAAAGCAGCAACCGGTGAGGTTGTGACTGCTGAAGAGCTTGGCGGAGGTGAGGTGCATACCCGCATCTCAGGTGTAGCCGATCACCTGGCAGATAATGATACCCATGCAATACAGATCTGCCGCAACATCTTCGAATCCATGGGTGAAAATAAAAAGCAAATGCTTGATGTCATCGCACCGGAAGATCCGGCCTATGACCCTGAAGAGCTTTATGGCATTGCACCGGTCGACTTTAAAAAAGCCGTAGACTCGCGTGAGGTGATCATGCGTATTGTTGATGGAAGCCGTTTCCATGAGTTCAAGGAAAACTATGCACCAACCCTGGTCACCGGCTTTGCCCGGATCATGGGCTACCCTGTGGGCATCCTGGCAAACAACGGCGTGCTCATGCCTGAATCTGCCGTGAAAGGAACACATTTTATTGAGCTTTGTACCTCAAGAAAGATCCCGCTGGTATTCCTTCAGAATATCACAGGATTCATCGTAGGGAAAGATTTTGAGCATCGTGGTATCGCTAAAGATGGTGCCAAAATGGTGCATGCAGTGGCCAATGCCAATGTGCCTAAATTCACCATCCTTTTCGGTGGATCATTCGGTGCCGGTAACTATGGTATGGCAGGAAGGGCCTACGATCCACGCCTGCTGTTTATGTGGCCCAATGCGAAGATCTCAGTGATGGGTGGTCAGCAGGCAGCCAATGTGCTTATCTCGGTGAAGAAAGATCAATATGCTGCCAGGGGCCAGGAGATGCCACAGGAAGAGATCGACAAGATGCTTAAAGGCATAGTGGATAAATATAACGTTGAAGGCTCTGCCTATTACAGCACATCAAGGCTTTGGGATGATGGTATTCTCGATCCTGTCGACACCAGGAAAGTAGTGGGGATGGGTATCGCCATGTCGCTGAACAATCCTTTCCCGGACCAGAAATTCGGTGTTTTCAGAATGTAAACCTATCAGGGATATGAAATACAGTAATATTGAGTTTGAAATAATTGACAATGCCGGGATCATCTGGCTAAACCGCCCTGAGGTACACAATGCCATGAATGCAGAGATGATCGGTGAGATCATTGATGCATTTGAAAAGGCGAACGACATGGACGACATCCGTTTTGTGATCTTACGGGGCCGCGGGAAATCATTCTGTGCCGGTGCCGACCTGAACTACATGAAGGGAATTGCACAGTTTGGCTTTGAAGAAAACTATCAGGATAGCCTGAAACTGGCAAAGTGTTTTAATGCCATTTATACCTGCAAAAAACCTACCATCGCTCTTGTTCATGGAGCAGCTATCGGCGGTGCCAATGGCCTTCTGGCTGCATGCGATTTTGTGTATTGTGATGATGAAACAAAGTTTGCATTTGCTGAAGTAAAACTCGGCATAGCTCCGGCTACCATCTCACCATATGTTTGCAAACGTATTGGGGAATATAGTGCACGTGACCTGATGATCACAGGGCGTCGGTTTCTTGGTAAGGAAGCTGAAGCGGTCGGATTGGTAAACAAATCATTTGCAGGCGAGGAAGCACTCGAAGAGCAACTCGCTTTCACAAAAAAAATGCTGATGAGCAGCGGCCCTGCTGCCATGGGTGCCTGCAAGAAACTGATCTATAATCTTTATAATAAATATAGTTTTGAAGATTCCATCGACTATACGGCAAGACTGATTGCTGAATTGCGTGCCTCTGAAGAAGGGCAGGAGGGAATGGCCTCATTCCTCGAAAAGCGCAAAGCTAAATGGAATGTATAAAGAATCGACAAACTGAAAAACTAAGAACTAGATATGGTTAAAAAGAAACCAATACAATTCAGCCTTATCTACCGCGATATGTGGCAGTCCTCAGGAAAATATGTTCCCAGGGTTGACCAGCTCACCAAGATTGCTCCTGTCATCATCGACATGGGTTGTTTTGCGCGTGTAGAGACCAATGGCGGGGCCTTTGAACAGGTGAACCTGCTATACGGGGAAAACCCGAACAAGGCCGTGCGTGAATGGACAAAACCGTTTAACGAGGTGGGTATCCAAACCCATATGCTTGAGCGGGCCCTCAATGGGATCAGGATGTTCCCGGTACCTGCTGATGTCAGGCAGTTGATGTTTAAAGTAAAAAATGCACAGGGAACCAATATCTCCCGTTCGTTCTGCGGACTGAATGATCACCGTAACCTGGAATTGTCAGTAAAATATGCCAAAGAGGCGGGCATGATCTCTCAGGCCTCCCTTTGTATCACTCATTCAAAGATTCACACTGTGGATTATTTCATGGATGTAGTAGATAAGGTGGTGGAATATGGTTGCGATGAGATTTGCCTGAAGGATATGGCCGGCATTGGCCGGCCGGCGACACTGGGTAAACTCACTGCCGCTATCAAGAAAAAATACCCCCATATCCTGGTACAATATCATGGCCACTCAGGCCCGGGCTTTTCGGTGGCTTCCATGCTGGAAGTGGCCAGGGCAGGGGCCGACATAGTGGATGTTGCCATGGAACCATTGTCGTGGGGCATGGTCCACCCGGATGTGATCACCATCAGGGATATGTTGCTGGATGATGGCTTCGATGTGCCGGATATCAACATGAATGCATACATGGAAGCACGTGCCATGACACAGTCGTTCATGGATGACTTTCTGGGTTATTGGATCAACCCCAAGAACCGCTTTACATCTTCACTGATGATACAATCGGGACTTCCCGGCGGGATGATGGGAAGTTTAATGGCCGACCTCAAGGGTGTGCACGACAGCATAAACTTCTCGCTTAAGTCAAGCGGAAAGCCTGAACTGACTGAAGATGAACTGCTCATCAAACTTTTTAATGAAGTCGAGTATGTCTGGCCCAGGCTCGGCTACCCGCCACTGGTCACGCCATACAGCCAGTATGTGAAGAACATCGCATTGCTGAACCTCATGCAAATGGCAAAAGGGGAAGAGCGATACTCCATGATGGACGATAATTCCTGGAATATGGTTCTTGGGAAAGCCGGTAAGCTTCCAGGCCCCCTGGCTCCGGAGATCATTGAACTGGCCAAAAAACAAGGCCGCGAATTCTATGATGGAGTGCCACAGGATGCATATCCTGATGTCCTTGATAAATATCGCAAGGAGATGAAGGAAAATGGATGGGAAACCGGGGAAGATGATGAAGAGCTTCTTGAGTTTGCCATGCACGAAGACCAGTACCGTGATTATAAATCAGGTGCAGCCAAGCAACGCTTTGAAGCCGACCTGGAAAAAATGAAAGCACAAAAATCAACAACAAAAACTACTGTAGCCGTGGATACAAAAACAGCACCTAACAGGGATTCATATAATAAGGATGAGGTTGGACAAAACACTGCCATGGTGGCCTACCTGCTTTATACCCTTAACACTGAGAAAAAGGTGAATGAGTATAAACCGAAGAGTATCGATGTGTGGAATTCTATCGGATTCTGGCGGAGCGATCAAAAGATCAATCTGACCATTGATGATAACAGCATTGAAGTCCCCGCAAAACAAGGGGCAGATGATACCTGGGAATTCCGCATAGGTAAGGATACCCTGTCAGCCAGACTGGAGTATCTCGATAAAGGTGAAGTTGATTTCAAACTGGGTGATGATAGCTTCTTTGCCCAGATCTCACAGGGAGATGGTGAGAATGCCAAGGTAAGTATCAACGGTGGTGACTTCCAGATGTTCAGGAATGACCTGCTTGACACTGAGCTTTCTGCCGGTGGAGGCGACGACAGCCTGGCCGCAGGAAATCATATCGCTTCTCCTATCCCGGGCAAGGTGTTTAAGATCAATGTGAAAGAAGGCAAAAAGATCAAGAAGGGCGATATCGTGGTGGTGATCGATGCCATGAAGATGGAAAATAACATCACCTCCAAAAGAAATGCAGTAGTCAAGAAGATCCTTGTGAAATTGAATGAGATGGTGGAAGTGAATACTGCTCTTGTTGAGCTTGAAGAAGAAGAGAAGAAGGAGAAGAAGAAAAAGTAATATCCGATATCCGATATCCGAT
>JAGLEK010000108.1 GCA_023145125.1 Bacteroidales bacterium
GAATATCAGGGATTATCTGCAAGGCGATTTCAGTTATAGCTCTACCAGGGTATATCACACTGATGCCACTACAACACTGAGTACAAGAAGGTATAATAACGGTTATTACTCCAACAGCGAACTACTACCGGCAGACTTAAGGAGTGCTTCCTTTAACTGGGCCGGCGGAGCCACGGAGATCACGAATGAGATTGATGCCGGTAAATTTATGGTATTCCACAGGGATCATGGATATACAGGTGGATCCGGATGGCACAGGCCATACTATACAACCACTTCAATGAACAGCCTGGCAAATGGTAGTTTGTTACCGGTTGTATTCAGTATCAACTGCCATACTGGAGAGTTCCAGCTTAGCAATTGCTTTGCGGAAAAGCTGCTCAGGATGGATAACAAAGGTGCAGTCGGTGTTGTCGCAGCTACATATTTCAGCTTAAGTGGATATAATGATGCCGTTGCGATGGGAATGATCGATGCCATCTGGTCCGATCCGGGTGTGTTTCCTGTTTTTGGTTCAGGAGGCAGCGGTGCAAACTATACCATTGGTGCAGGAAATGAAATGTATACTATGGGGGATGTCGTGAACCAGGGGCTGTATGCCATGGAACAAAACTGGAACGGCTCATCTACCTACGAAAAATACGAATACGAACTTTTCCTTTACTTTGGCGACCCTAGCATGAAGATCTGGACTGAAAACCCCAACAGCAATGCCATTACAGCTACACATGATGCAACACTAACAAGAGATTGTCCAACGAACACATTTATCATTACAGGATCAACAGCCAATGCCACCGCTACGATTGTGCACGACAATCAGCTGGTCGGTGAAACAATCCTGGATGGATCAGGAGTCGGAAGCATAACATACGTCATCATCGGAACCGGCCCAACAGTTACTCTTACTATATCCAAAACTAACCACAAGCCATATACGGCCACCCTTACATTGATAAGTTGCGGTGTGCCCGAAGTTGCTACCGATCCTGCAACTGCAGTAACAAGTAATTCTGCCACCCTGCATGGTGACTTACTTAACGATTATGGATTTACGATCACCGAAAGCGGATTCGTATATGGTACCGGCCCAGTGCCAATCATTGGCGGAGCAGGTGTTACGCAAATACAAACTTCACCCACGGTTACTCTTGGTACTTACAGCTTACCTGCAACAGGTTTAACACCGGGTAGTACATATTATGTCCGGGCATACGGAATCAACTCTGTTGATACAGGTTACGGGGATATTGAATCTTTCTCTACGTCATGTGGAATTGTCAGCACTCTTCCATTCACAGAAGACTTCTCAACCGGGGCACGTCCCAATTGCTGGCAAAATATCGACAATGACGGTGGTGTGCAATTTTGGCAATTTAATAATCCGGGAGGCAGGACTTTTGCTTCTACAACTGGAGGCAACGGATTCGCCATCCTTGATAGCGATCATTATGGGAACGGAAACACCCAGAATGCAGATATGATAACACCTGAATTTGACTTTAGCGGATTTGTATCAATTAATCTTGAATTTGAGCATTATTTCCGTGAATACTCAGGCTCAGATGCAGAACTATCCTACAGTATCGATGGAGGTTCAGGGTGGATCGTGATCCAGAACTGGACCAGCAGTTCAGGCAATCCGGAAACCTTCAATCAGGATATAAGCACTGAAGTGGCCGGCGAATCTTCCGTTTTCTTCAAATGGAATTATACCGGTTCATGGGGCTACTACTGGTTGGTTGATGACCTCAGCATCACCGGCGTTACAGGCGGCCCCTCTGTTAACCAGGTTATCCCGCTGAGCGTGGGATGGAATATCATGTCTTTCTGCGTTGAACCCAGCAACCTGGATATGATGGACATTGTTCAGCCTCTGATCGATGCCTCATCCCTTGTTAAAGTCAGTGATGAGTCTGGTGGTTTTATACAGTATATTACAGGACCCGGCTGGATGAACACCATAGGGGATATGGAGAATACAGAAGGATATTATTTCAACCTGAGTGGTAGTGAAGACCTGAGCGTCGATGGTACAGAAGTTATCTTTCCTTTTGATATCCCGCTCTTGACAGGATGGAATATTATGGGTTATCCGGTAGATGTTTCACAGGATGCCATGACAATCCTTCAACCATTAATTGATGATGGTTACCTCGTGAAAGTGCTGGATGAAACAGGGGGAATGATACAATACATTACGGGCTTTGGATGGATCAATACCATCAACACATTTGATGCTGGAAAAGGTTACCACATTAATGTGAATATCAACAGTACCCTTACGCTGACTGATCCCGGAAAAGGAATCACGCCATATATAGCACCGGAAGCTCCGGCAACAGCACACTTCACAACGCTCACGGGCAACCCCTTCCTTCCCATGAACATTATCATCCGTGATATTTACAGTGATGACTTTATGGTGGAAGACGGTGACGAAATTGCTGTATTTGACGGAGCCATTGAAGTTGGCAGCATGGTGGTCATGAAATCATCCAAAGGATATCAGATCCTCACAGCCAGGGCCGACGACCCGGTCACTGCCGTACAGGACGGATTCAGTGAAGGCAACGAACCTACGTTCCGTTATTGGGATAAGAGTGAGGATATCATATATACTGATGTTCAGGCAAGCCATATCTTCGGCAACATTGATTTCACCGGTTTGGGCACCTATGGTGCAGACCTGAAAACAGGCAGCCTTGGCTTTGGTGAGAACGGGCAACCATCAGCAAATTATCTCGGCCAGAATTACCCGAATCCATATACCGATCAGACTAATATCGAATATGGCGTAGCGGAAAATGCCCATGTCGTTCTGAGCATCTATGATGTTTACGGAAGGCTGGTCAGGGTTATTGAGGATAAGTACAGGGAACCCGGAAAGTACCTTGTTACACTTAACGGATCCTCGATGGAAGCAGGCATATATTACTATAAACTGGAAATTATCGGAGAAAACAGCAAATTCAGTAAAACACAAAAAATGATATTGTACTGATAAACCGACTGTAAAATTTCATAATCATTTAACAATTTAATGAATTGAATAATACTTAAAGTAAGTTGATATTACATGATCTAAAATTATATTTCAAAAGGCAAGGGCATTAATTAACAAACCATTTTAACCAAACAAAACCAATAAAATGAAAAGATTGAACTTGATCATCGCTATGCTTGGTGTATTCCTTTACACCATCAGCTCAGTCAATGCGCAGCATTTTACACCGGTATATTCCGGAAACGCCTACCAGGCCATGAACTTCGTTGTGTCCGCAGCAGCGCTGGATGCCGGCAACCTGGGTGCCGGTGATGAAATTGCGGTCTTCGATGTAGATGGCGGCACACAAATTTGTGTCGGGTCATTAGTTTTAACAGGCCCGATCAGCCCCACTGTAGTATTCGTTGCAGCAACGGATGATCCACTTACACCGGCAAAAGATGGCTTTACCGCCGGTAATTCCATCATTTACCGCTACTGGGACAATAGTGCCGGAGTTGAAGTCGTCTGTGTTACTCCAACCTATACCGCCGGATACGATGAAGTATACGCATCTCTCGGAACTGCAGTATTGTCGTTGTCGGGAATCACAAGCCCGACTGCAAATGCAGGTGCTGATGACGATGTGTGTGAAACTGACAGCTATACCCTTTCCGGTTCAGCTACCAACCAGGCTTCTGTCCTCTGGACCACCGCCGGTACCGGGACTTTTGATGATGCCTCATTGCTCGCAGCCACTTATACTCCCAGTGCTGCTGATATCAGTGCAGGATCTGTTACACTGACCCTGACTGCATATGCCGTCGCCCCATGCTCAGATGATGCTTCAGACGATATGGTCCTCAGCATACAAGATGCTCCTACTGCTGATGCAGGAGCTGATGCCGATGTCTGTGAAGGCAGTTCTTATCAATTATCAGGAGCCGCTACTAACCATTCTGCCGTGCTCTGGTCTACTGCTGGTACGGGAACATTCGATGATGCAAGCCTTCTTGATGCAACTTACACTCCAAGTGCTGCTGATATCACTGCAGGTTCTGTCGTACTCACCCTGACAGCCTCACCTACAGCACCGTGTTCAGGAAATGCCGTCGATAATATGACCCTCAGCATACAGGATGCTGCTACTGCTGATGCAGGGGCTGATGCCGATGTCTGTGAAGGCAGTTCTTATCAATTATCAGGTGCAGCTACTAACCATTCTGCCGTGCTCTGGTCTACTGCTGGTACGGGAACATTCGATGATGCAAGCCTTCTCGATGCAACTTACACACCAAGTGCTGCTGATATCACTGCAGGATCTGTCGTGCTCACCCTGACTGCCTCACCTATCGCTCCATGTACTGTGGATGCTACCGATAATATGACTCTCAGCATTCAGGATGCAGCTACTGCTGATGCAGGGGCTGATGCCGATGTCTGTCAAGGCAGTTCTTATCAATTATCAGGAGCTGCTACTAACCATTCTGCCGTGCTCTGGACTACTTCAGGTACGGGAATATTCGATGATGCAAGCCTTCTTGATGCAACTTACCTACCAAGTGTTACTGATATCACTGCAGGATCTGTCGTACTCACGCTCACTGCCTCACCTATCGCTCCATGTACTGTGGATGCTACCGATAATATGACCCTCAGCATACAAGATGCTGCTACTGCTGATGCAGGGG
>JAGLEK010000109.1 GCA_023145125.1 Bacteroidales bacterium
CAGTTTCCTGTCGACCGCGGATACGAAAGCCTTGATGAGGATATCAAGGAGAGATATAAGAATACACCATACGCTAAAGACAGGGGGTAAAATATGGAATCTGTAAATACTGCCAGTTTCGAAAAGTTAAGGGAATTCCGCTCACAGGTTGAAAGGCCAAAAACAATATCTATAGTTTGGATCATATTTCTCACCCTGCTGATCCTGTGGGGGATCTATGCCCTGATCATACAGATCACCCAGGGCCATATCGTTACAGGCATGCGCGATAATGTTGTCTGGGGAATATTTATTGTGAATTTCATTTTTTTTATGGGGATCAGTTATGCCGGAGCCCTGATCTCGGGCACCCTGCATCTCTTCAGAACATCCTGGAGAAAACCGGTAATCCGCATGGCGGAGTTAATTACCATTATCGCCCTGTTTATCGGGCCTCTGTATATTTTGCTTTGTATCGGACGTCTCGACAGGCTGCCGTACCTGGTATTGTTCGGCAGGATTCAATCACCTATCACATGGGACGTTATTGCCATCTCCACCGATATTTTCGGATGTATTATTTTCCTGTATCTCTCTGTATTGAGGGATATTGCAGCATTGCGTGATTTTTCCGAATTAAAAATCCCCAGGTGGAGAAAGAAACTTTACCGTATCCTGGCCCTGGGATATACCGGAACCCCGGATCAGCAAAAAAAGCTTAACAATGCTACCGATATTATGGCCGTCATGGTTATTGCCATCGCCATTATTGTATATTCTGTACTGGCATGGATCTTTAGTGTTACCCTGCAGCCCGGCTGGCACAGTACCATCTTCGGGCCGTACTTTGTGATAGCAGCTGTTTTTTCAGGCACAGGGGTGTTGATCATAGTGATGTGGGTGTTCAGGAAGATCTATCATCTTGAAAAATACCTTACTAAAAAGCACTTTGTAAACATTGGTGTGCTAATGCTGATACTGGCAGCCTTTTTCGGCTACTTCACTTTCAGTGAATACCTTACAAAATGGTATGGTTCGCAAAAGGATGACGAGAACCTAATTCATTTGCTTATGGATAAGTACTTTCTCATGTTCATACTATCTAACTACCTGGGGGTTCTTATGCCTCTTATCGTGGTTGGAATACCAAAATTCCGTACAATAAATATGATCACTATCACAGCGGTAGTCGTGGTTATCGCCTTATGGCTCAACCGATACCTCATAGTGGTACCTACTTTGGAATCACCATATCTGCCCATACAGGATGCCCGGCTCGACTGGATATCATATTCCGGCACCTGGGTTGAGTGGGCACTGACTATTGGAGGAGTAGCGGCGTTCTGCCTGTTCTTCACTATCGGGGCAAGGTTCATACCAATAATACCGGTATCTGAAGAAAAAGAAAGGAAACGCAAAGAACAGATCCTGTAACAGATCATTAAATGAGCTTAAACTTCACTGCCATGAAAAAATCAATCACATATACGATCCTGATCTTTCTGATCATATCTTTTTCACATGCCGGCATGCTGGCACAGGATAGTGAACCGGCCGATATCTATATGGAATTCAGCACCTGGAAATATAATGATCTGAGCAGGTCACTGCTTGCAAAGATCACCTCTGATAATGACGAAGGTGAGTACTTTGTCGAAGGGCTTTCCGTTCAATTCAGGCTGACCAATGGTGAAGAAATGCTGATCCTTGGCAATGCAGTGAGCAATACGGATGGGATCGCAGAATTCAATATTGCCGATGGTACAATAAAATACCCAAAAGATGAGGAAGGCTATATTTACTTTACCGCCAGCTTCGATGGCAGCGATGCCTATTGGGAAGCCGAAGAAGAGCTTATGATCAAAGATGTTGAGCTAAGCATTACATTCGAAGAAGAAGGAGATGATAAGCTTGTCTATTTCGAGGGGGTCATCTTTGGGCCGGAAGAAGAATGGCCCCTGGCTGATGACGACCTGTACTTTTATATCCCAAGGATGTTCAGTGATATGAAGATCGCCGATGGCTGGTTTGAAGAAGACGGGACAGGATATATTGATTTCCCTACTACCGTGATCGGCGATTCTGCAGGAAATGTTTTAGTGATTGCCCGTCTGGAAGACCATTATGATTACGGCAATGTGGAGGTGAGTGACATGATCAGTTGGGCAACTCCCAAAAGGCTGATCAAAGCCGAAGGGCCCGTTCGTGAACTCTGGACACCCATTGCCCCGATGTGGATGATCATCACTCTAATAATCATGCTGGCAGGTGTTTGGGGCCATTATATATATGCCATTGTCCAGCTCATCGGGATCAGGAGATCAAAAAATTAATAAATCAGGTAATGAATTACCGAAATAAATGGTTTATTCGTTACATTTGCACCTTAAAGAATTTTAATGAGCCAAAATAAGCCTGAAAAGAGAAAAAAGTCCAAACTCTGGCAATTTCCCTGGGGATACCGTGAAAGCTTTGTGATCGCTTTTTTTCTGCTGCTCACAGGTTTTCTGATCGAGCTGCTTCTTGGCGGTGGCGTCAGGATGCCTGCATGGCCGGTGAACATTGCGATCATTCTGATTTTCATCATCTATTTTGTTCTGATCCACAGAATGATAAAGCATCCCATTGTAAAATGGTTATCCAGCACACAGGCAGCCATTGCTGCAATCACGACCTTTACAGTGATGGTGCTCCTTCTTGGATTTATTCCTCAGGGAGCCACGTCGCAAGAACCGCGCCTGATCGACAGCCTCGGACTTACCAATGTAACCAGCAGCTGGCCATACCTCATGAGTGCCCTGTATTTGCTGATCGTGCTGGGATTTACCATTGTGCGCAGGTTCAGGTCATTTTCGATTAAGAATATCGCCTTTCTGTTAAATCATATTGGTTTATGGATCGTGGTCGTTGCTGCCTCGCTTGGCTCCGCCGATATGTGGAAGCTCAGCATGCAGCTGGAGGTTAATCACCCCGTTATGACTGCCTTTGATTCACACAGGAATACTTATAACATGGGCTTTGGCATGATGCTGCTTGATTTTGATATTGAGGAATATCCTCCTGAAGTAGGCCTGATGAGAAATGCTGATTACACTCTCAAGCTTGAGAAGGGCGGCAAGCTTGCCACCGTTGAGGAGGGAACAACAGAAATACTTGACAAATATTCTTTGAGCTTCGAAAGATACCTCCCCTATGCACAGAAATACGGAGATATTTATGACACTACCAGTCATCGCGGAGGAGCGCGTGCTGCCTATATTGTTGTTACAGATGAGAGTTCCGGCATAATTGCGGAAGGCTGGGTTGCAGACGGGAGTTATGCTGTTCCGGCCAGCTATTTAATGATCAATGACGAGCTATCTCTTGCCATGACACAGCTGAGGCCGAAAAAATACAGCTCAGATATCAGGATCTACCACAGCATGGAGGAATATGAAGACTTCCATATTGAGGTAAACAAGCCTGTTAGTATTGGTGGGTGGATGGTATACCAGGTGGGCTATGATGAACAAATGGGCCGGTGGTCGGAAACAAGTGTTATAGAATTGGTCAGGGACCCCTGGCTGCCTGTTGTTTACGTAGGAATATTTATGATCCTGTTCGGCAGCCTGTACCTGCTGTGGATGGGAAAAGGTAGAATTAAAACCAAAAAAGCATGACCTGGTTAGATTATCCGACATACTTGCTGTTGACATCAGTTTTCTGGCTTCTGGCCCTGGTGTTGTTGCTGACCCCGAAAAAATCTGTTTTTCACACTTTAAAGGCCGTGTTTCTGTTCGTTGGCTGGGCAGCCATTATCACTTTTACGATCAGCCTCTGGATCAGCCTTGAGCGGCCACCATTCAGGACGCTGGCAGAAACCAGGCTCTGGTATGGCGTGTTCATATCAAGCATCGGAATAGTACTGTATTACAGGTGGAATCAGCCGCTAATGCTGGCCTACACCCTGTTTATGGCCCTGCTGTTCCTGTTCCTGAATTATTTGAATCCGGATACCTTTGACAAAACCCTGATGCCTGCTCTGCAAAGCCCATGGTTCATCCCGCATGTTGTAGTGTATATCGTTGGATATGCCTTTCTGGGCTTTTCATCACTGATCGGGGTTTACGGATTGTATTTATACTACAAAGAGAAGAATATCGAGCGGATCATGCTCATGGCCGACAACATTGTTTATATCGGCTTCGCCTTTCTTACTTTCGGGCTGCTCTTCGGTGCTTTGTGGGCCAAAGAAGCCTGGGGACATTACTGGACCTGGGATCCCAAGGAAACCTGGGCTTTCCTCACATGGCTGGCCTATCTCCTGTACATTCACTTCCGGCTGAAGAAAAAGCAATCACCAAAAACGGCCCTCTGGATCGTTTCCCTGGCTTTTGTGGTCTTGCTGATCTGCTGGTTCGGCATTAATTACCTGCCATCGGCACAGTCGAGTGTTCATGTTTACTCAAGCTGATACATTTATCATTTAGCATTTAGCATGTTCCATGTACCATATATTGTACATGCCAAATGGCACATGTTAATGGTGATAACATTGCGATTTAATATTTAATTATGTACATTTGTCAGATAAACTAAACATGTACTAATTATGAAAACTATTTCAAGCACTTTTATCAGCATCCTGATCCTGATGACAATATTTGCATTGGGCTGTGAAAACAAGGAAGATGTCACTTCAAATGTTGTAAGCAGTGATACGCAACAAGGAAAAGACAAGTCCGACAGCCTGGCACCCTGCATCACCGATTGCCTGATGTCGCTACCATATGAGGATATCAGCCCTGAGGAAGAAGCACATCTCATACTGATGCGGGAGGAAGAAATACTGGCACAGGAAGTTTATGAATATTTATATACGCTATACAGCATTCCGGTATTCAATAATATTTCCAAATCAGAAAATGTCCATACGCTGACCATAAAGGTCTTGCTCGACAAATACGGAATAGACGATCCTGCAGCAGGCCATCAGACAGGGATATTCCAAAACCAGGAATTACAGGAACTTTACAATACCTTGACAGCACTGGGCAGCCAATCTTTCCTTGATGCACTTATTGTCGGAGAAACCATTGAAGACCTTGATATTTATGACCTGGAGGCCTGTCTCGAAGATGTAGACAACATCGACGTAGAACTGGTTTTCAATAATCTGTGCAAGGGGTCACGAAACCACATGCGTGCCTTTTACGGCCATCTTTCCAACCAGGGGTATACATATGCTCCTCAATATATATCGCAGGAATACTACGATGACATCGTAAATTCATCCTGGGAAATCGGGAATGGGATCTGCATGTATTGTGCCGGTATAGGGACAACTGAAGAGACCTTTCATGAATGATGCTGCTGATAAGATATAGATTTTATCTGTATCTTTAGATTCTCCCAACAAGCAGCGAAAGGACATGATCAATAATATTATTGATTTTTCACTGAAGAACAGGCTCATCATCGGGCTTTTAACCCTGGCGATGATTGTCTGGGGTGTATACAATTTTACCATTTTACCAATAGATGCCGTCCCTGATATTACTGATAACCAGGTTCAGGTGATCACAGTGTCTCCAACGCTGGCCCCCCAGGAAGTAGAGCAATTCATCACTTTTCCTGTTGAGGTGGCCATGGCCAACATACAGGATGTTAAAGAGATCCGCTCTATATCCCGTTTTGGATTATCGGTGGTCACAATTGTGTTCAAAGACCGGCTGGATCCCTACCTGGCAAGACAACTGGTAAGTGAACAGATCACGATGGCCCAGGGCGACATTCCGGATGGTTATGGCAAGCCTGAAATGATGCCGATCACCACAGGATTGGGTGAGATCTACCAATACGTGCTTGAGCCGGAACCTGGATATGAGCACTTATATGACCCTATGAAGATACGCACGATCCAGGATTGGATCGTTAAACGGCAGTTATCCGGAATTCCCGGGATTGTTGAGATCAGCAGCTTTGGCGGTTTTCTGAAACAATACGAAGTAACCATCAAGCCAAGAACACTTGTTGGAATGGACCTCAGCATTACAGAAATATTTGATGCCCTTGAAAAAAACAATCAGAATTCAGGCGGCAGCTATATTGAAAAAGGGCCCGACGTTTATTATATCAGGACCGAAGGGCTGGTTGAGGATCTCGATGATATTAAAAATATTGTAATCAAGAACATTGAGGACATACCTATACTGATAGGTGATGTTGCCGAAGTTACTATCGGAGCTCCCCCTCGCTTCGGCGCCATGACTAAAGACGGCAAAGGTGAAGCTGTTGGTGGGATAACTCTCATGCTCAAGGGAGCTAACACCTCACAGGTGATAGAAGCAGTGAAGGAAAGAGTGGAAATTGTACAGAAAACCCTGCCTGAAGGACTCCGGATCCATCCTTACCTTGACCGGTCAAAATTGATCTCCAAAACAATAAAAACAGTACGCAACAACCTTATTGAAGGAGGTTTGATCGTTATTTTCATACTTATCCTCCTTTTAGGTAATTACCGCGCCGGCCTGATCGTAGCCTCTGTCATTCCCCTGTCAATGCTTTTTGCCTTTTCTCTTATGAATCTTTTCGGCGTTTCTGCCAACCTTATGAGCTTAGGAGCTATTGATTTTGGCTTGATCGTCGATGGCTCCGTGATCGTAGTGGAAGGGATCATATACCAGATTCACCGAAGCGGGATCAAAGGACGTATGTCGCGACATGAACTTGACAGAAATATTATTCTGGCCGGGGCCAGGGTTAGTAAATCAGCTGTTTTCGGTGTTATCATTATCCTGATCGTTTATCTGCCGATACTGGCTTTCACAGGTATCGAGGGCAAGATGTTCAAGCCAATGGCACAGACTGTTAGTTTCGCGCTTCTGGGAGCACTTATCCTTTCCCTGACTTACGTTCCTGTGATGGCATCACTTTTACTTGGAAATGAAAGATCACTCAAAACCAACTTCGCCGACAGGATCGTTGGATTTCTGGAAAAATCACATAAACCGGTATTGAAATTTGCTCTCAGGAACAGAGTTTTATTTAGCTTTTTAGTCCTTGTAATATTGCTTATCAGTATATGGAAATTTACCCGCATGGGAGGTGAATTCATCCCCACACTAGAAGAAGGCGACCTTGCTGTGCAGATGACATTGCAACCCGGTTCTTCACTCAGCCAGAGCATTGCTTCAAGCACTCAGACTGAAAAGATCCTTCTTGAGAATTTCCCTGAAGTTATCGAAGTGGTTTCAAAGATCGGGACGGCAGAAGTTCCTACAGATCC
>JAGLEK010000011.1 GCA_023145125.1 Bacteroidales bacterium
AGAACTTAGAAATTTGATCAGGGCATTAATTCTTCGAACTTTTCCTTGAGCAGAAGAGTCAAGCTTAACCCATTCTCCGCCAGCTTGTTTTTGCAAATAGGCATAGCCATCCACAATAGTATCGACATTAATCTTCAGGGTATATTTCAATTCTTTTTTTTATGTTGTGCATGAGATTACGATAAAACAAGCCAACAACAGGTAAAACAGTTTTTTTATGATAGAAAGTTTAGTTATTAAGAGATTGGATATTGATATAAAACCAATAAAAAACATCATTCTTTGTCTTTTCTTTTCATAAAAAGATATTCAACCAAAATAACAAGCACCAGGGTTGAAAGCGTACTTAGTAATGCCCTGTAGAGTGTTTGCAGGAATTCATTAAAGCGAAATACTTCAAGGTAAAAAAGCAATAAATGATGCAATAATATCAAGATAAGGGAATAGAGAAAAAACCATTGAAATCCCAGATCTTTTATTCCGGGTGTCATTCCGGATTCAATACCCTTGGTGCCGGATATGAAACGAATAACAGTGGGGCGGGAAAAAGCCATAAATACACTTGCAGCAGCATGCATTCCCGGTGTGTGTGCGAAAATATCTATCGATAATCCTAAAAAGAATGATGAAAGCAATAATAGCCAGCCCGGTATTTCAAAGGGCAACAGGAGAATGAAAAGAACATACAGGTATGGATTGACATACCCGTTGATGCGGATATTATTCAGCACAAAAACCTGGATTAATACCAGGATGATGAAACGAATGATATTTTTTGAAATAATATTATTCATCTGTATCGTTTCGCATATCAAGGCTGTCGAGCTCTGCCGATGCGTTGTTTTTGGTTACATATACGTAAAAAAGGCTATTGAAATCGGTTGAAAAAATCAACTCTGCCTTATTAAGGCTTCCCCCCTTGATCAACTTTTCACCCACCGTTCCGATCATTATATTTTCGGGAAATACAAAAGAAAAACCGCTTGTAATGACGGTATCGCCAATATGGGGTATTATGTGTGTGGGAATATCCTCCAGCAAACCCTTCCTGTAGTCGTTGCCATCCCAGCTTACATTTACCATCTGGCCATTATTTTTCAGCCGGGCGCTGATACGGGTATTTTTATGCAATAAAGACATAGCACTTGCATAATGAGCTGAAACCTCAACAACGATCCCGGCTACACCAAGCGGGGAAATCAACCCCATTTCCTTTTCCACCCCGTCAGCACGCCCCTTGTTGATCATAATATAATTATTCCGGTTGCGCGATGTATTACTCACTACCCTTGCGGGGATGAAGGTATATAAGGTATCGGGCTTAAAAATACTGTCAGGTAAAGACGAAATACTAAGCCGGGAATTATTCAGCTGTGCGTTTTCCAGGCTAAGCTGGTAGTTGGCCTCATTAAGAAAAAAATAGTCATTGATCGTGGAAGAAACAGTGTTAAAAGAACCCGTTATCACATTTGTGGAATTTAATATCTGTGTTTTTTGATAATTATTATGATTGGCGAGCAAAAGAAAGGCAATCAGTTCGAGGAAAACGAACAAAAAGAAGAACGACTGTTTTTTCAGGAAGAGAAACAGATACTTCATGTGGACTTGCCATTTCCGGGTTCAACAATATTAAGCCATACCTGCATTAATAATCCGGCAGGTAGTTTATTTGATAAGGAATGTAAACTTGTCAAAGTTTTTCAAAGCAATACCGGTTCCCCTTGCAACGGCCCTGAGCGGGTCTTCAGCAACATGAATAGGAAGCTTTGTTTTAAGATGCAGCCGCTTATCGAGACCTCTAAGCATGGATCCTCCTCCAGCTAAATAAATACCGGTGCGATAAATATCGGCAGAAAGCTCAGGAGGTGTCATCTCTAATGCATTTAATACCGCTGCCTCAATTTTTGAGATAGACTTATCAAGGGCATTTGCAATCTCGGCATAATTAACGATGATCTCTTTCGGGATACCGGTAAGCATATCGCGGCCATGCACAGGATAATCCTCCGGGGGATTTTCCAGGTCTGTGATGGCAGCACCAACCTCAATCTTTATCCTTTCTGCGGTTCTTTCTCCAATATTGATATTATGTTGCTTACGCATGTATTCCACAACATCGTCATTAAAGTCATCACCGGCAATCCTGATCGACTTATTGTTAACTATTCCGCCAAGGGCAATAACAGCGATCTCACAGGTGCCTCCACCAATATCTATCACCATATTTCCTGTAGGCTCCAAAACATCAATTCCGATCCCGATTGCAGCAGCCATGGGCTCATGAATAAGCTTTACTTCTTTTGCTCCTGCCTGTTCTGCCGAATCTTTAACCGCACGTTCTTCAACTTCGGTAATCCCCGAGGGAATACAGATCACCATTTTAAGGGCTGGTGGAAACATGGTTTTTCTCGGGAAGATCATTTTGATCATCTCCCTGATCATATATTCTGCAGACTGGAAGTCAGCAATAACCCCATCACGCAAAGGCCTGATCGTTTTGATGTTTTCATGGGTTTTTCCATGCATCATCATAGCCCTCTTACCCACAGCAATGATTTTTCCTGTGGTCCTTTCTATTGCTACAATAGAAGGTTCATCAACCACAACCTTGTCATTGTAAATAATGATAGTGTTGGCCGTTCCCAGGTCTATTGCTATTTCTTTTGTAAAAAACGAGAAAAGTCCCATATCCTTTAATATTAATGTTTAAAATGCCGGATCCCTGTAAAAACCATTGCAATGTCATGTTCATTGCAATAATCGATAGAATCCTGGTCTCTGACCGATCCCCCCGGCTGGATCACAGCCGTAATCCCTGCATTATCAGCGATCTCAACCGAATCTGCAAAAGGAAAAAAAGCATCAGATGCCATAACAGAAGCATTCAGATCAAAGCCAAACTCTGCGGCCTTAGCAATTGCCTGCTTCAGAGCATCTACTCTGGAGGTTTGTCCAACACCACTGGCAATCAACTGCTTATTCTTAGCCAGCACAATGGCATTTGATTTTGTATGTTTTACCACCTTGTTGGCAAATAACAGATCCTCATTTTCCCCGTCAGCCGGTACATGCTTTGTCATAACTTTAAAATCCCCGGGCCCTTCTGTTCTGGTATCTTTATCCTGGACAATAACACCATTCAATAATGACCGGAATACTTTTTCCGGCAATTCCCCGGCTTTTCTTTTCAGTATGATACGGTTTTTTTTAGTTTTTAGTATTGTAAGCGCATCATTATTGTAATCAGGGGCAAGAATAATCTCAAAAAACAGCTTATTGATCTCTTCTGCGGTGACCTTATCAATTATTTCGTTTGTAATTAAAACTCCTCCAAAGGCAGACACAGGATCTCCGGCAAGGGCGCCTTTCCATGCGTTTATCAATTCCGGCCTGCTTGCAATGCCGCATGCATTGTTATGTTTTAAAATGGCAAAAGTAATTTCTGAAAACTCATCGATCAGGCCAATAGCAGCATCCAGGTCCCCCAGGTTATTATACGAAATTGCTTTTCCATGCAGTTGTTCAAACACCTGCCCCGGCTTACCATAGAACACTCCTTGCTGGTGAGGGTTTTCTCCATAACGAAGAGTGCTGGCCTCATTAAAGCTTAACTTGAAAGCATTCTCACCACCGTCAAAAAAATTGAATATCGCTGTATCGTAATGAGAGGAAACATTAAAAGCATAAGCAGCGAAGCGTTTTCTGTCTTCCAATTCAGTAGAACCCTCTTTATCTTTTAATAATAATAAGAGTTCAGTATAATGATCCATTGAGGGCACAATCAGAACGTCCCTGAAATTTTTTGCTGCAGCCCTGATCAGGGAAATACCTCCGATATCTATCTTTTCAATGATTTCAGCTTCATCGTTTGTTGAAGCCAGGGTTTCCTCAAAGGGATACAGGTCAACAATTACCAGGTCGATTTCCGGAATATCGTATTCGGCAAAATGAGCACGGTCAGCCTCAAGCTCCCTTCTGCCCAGGATACCACCAAATACCTTAGGGTGCAGGGTTTTAACACGCCCACCGAGTATAGACGGATAAGAAGTAAGGGATTCAACAGTTGTGACATTAATGTTTAAGCGGCTGATAAAATCAAAAGTACCCCCTGTAGAAATCAGCTCAACACCTAAATTATCAAGCATGGAAACGATCTCTTCAAGACCCTCTTTATGGTAAACAGAAATTAATGCACTTTTGATCTTTTTCACGCGAAAATGTATTGGTAATGCACTGTGAATGCTGCAAACCCCAAATTTAGTGCATATTTTTAAATATATTACATAACTTTACATTTTGTTTGATCCTCCGAACCCATGATATTTCTTAAACTTTTACGGGAAAGTTATCTTTTTGCTGTCCATGAATTGATGGTAAATAAAACCAGGACCACCCTGACACTTCTTGGTATTACAATTGGGATTTTTTCAATAATAAGTGTCTTAACGGTTTTTGATTCCCTTGAGAGATCAATGAGAAAAGGCATTGATTCACTTGGTAGCAATGTATTGTTTATACAAAAATGGCCATGGTCCATGGGTGGTGATTATCCCTGGTGGAAGTATTATCAGCGCCCGGAGCCTACCATGAAAGATCTGAGGGAGATCCAGAAAAGAAGTGTTGCCGCTGAGGGAGCAGCTTTATTTATTGAGGTAAGAAGGAATGTAAATTATCTGAGCAACAGAGTTGAAGGTGTTGATGTGCTTGCCATTACCCATGATTTTGGTAAAATAATGCCTATGGAAATTTCCAATGGCAGATATTTCACCCCAATTGAGTCAAACAGTGGAAAAAATGTAATACTCCTGGGTTCAGAAATTGCTGAAAATTTGTTTAATACCCTTGATCCGGTGGGGAGAAAAGTCAAGGTTTTTAATCAAAAACTTGAGGTGATCGGGGTTTTAAAAAAGGAGGGCGAAGACTTGTTCGGGAACACCTCTGACGAACAGGTCATTATACCGATGAATTATGCCCGTACGGTGTTGGATGTAAAAAATATGTCAACTACCATTATTGTGCGGGCCAAGCCATTCGTTTCCAATGCTGAGCTAATTGATGAACTAACAGGGATTGTGAGGTCTATTCATAAACTAAAGCCATCGGCTGAAAGTGATTTTGCGATTAATGAAACCGATATTATCACACAGCAGTTTGATCAGCTTTTTGGTGTCATTGCGCTTGTTGGGTGGATCATTGGCGGATTTTCGCTGATCGTAGGGGGGTTCGGGATCGCCAACATCATGTTTGTTACGGTAAGGGAAAGAACCAACATTATTGGCATTCAGAAGTCGCTCGGGGCCAAGAATTTTTTTATACTGATTCAATTCCTTTTCGAAGCAATATTTCTTTCTCTTATTGGTGGAAGTGTAGGGTTGATACTGGTATTTGCAGGTTCCTATGTTGCTACAAACGTACTGGGGTTTGAAATTATATTAACCTGGAATAAGATCATTATCGGGATTGTAACTTCTTCGGTGATTGGACTTATTGCCGGGTATATTCCGGCCCTGATGGCTTCCAGGCTTGACCCTGTTGAAGCTATGCGCATGAACTCATAAAAAAAGCACCCCGAAAGGTGCTTCTGTGTATTGTGTCTTTCTTTCAATGTATTTTAATAGAAGTATCTCCTGAAATCCTCAACCTCGGCATTATGCTCAAGAGCCTTGTAATGGAGATTGTTATTAAGAAATGATTCAAAATTTACTGATTTCTGGTTTATATAGGAAGTATAATTGTCCAGCTCGGGAGCAATATATATCTTATCCAATTGAGCAATAAACAAAGCCCCGTTACCTTCAATAACACCGGAGTTTTCACCTTCATTACAAGCAAACAATTTTCCAAGCACATCATGCTCGGTGCCGTAACCGGGGATATTTCGTGAAGAGAATGAAATACTGTTGATGGTATCTACTTTTGTATTAAATGTTTGTGCAATAACGGAAATGTCATCCGTTCCAAGCTCACTGATCTTTTCTGTAAGATATTCAGCCTTCCTGTCATTAACCATATTTACCTCAAGGCGATCCTTCATGGTTTCATAAGGGATTGTGCCTGTTTCCCTGCTGCCGGTATATGCCACAACGATAAATTTACCTCCGATATCAAACAGAGGGGAAACATCACCAACCTCTTTATCGTCCCAGAATACCCAACGGATCACCTGGCGTGTATTTTCCAGAGAAGGCAGGCCCATCTGCATTTCCTGAATATACTTAGACTCTCTTTTTTCCAGGCCCTCATCAATAACAGCCTGGTTAAATTTTTCAAGTGTATTATTCTCTCCGGCAAAACGCGATGCCATAGCGTAGTAACGATCAAAAGTTTCCGAGCTATATTCTATCGGAACTTCGATTTGGGCTACCCTTACTCTTTCTACAGCCTCTGTAAGGCCTGTAATATGAATGATGTGATATCCGAAAGGAGTTTCAACCATAACCACATCCCCCTTCTTACCGTTAATGGCTGCTTTATTGAAAGCATAAACCATTTCACCATCTTTAAACCACCCTATATTTCCATTATTATTAACTACAGATGCGTCATCAGACATAGCTGTGGCAATTTCAGGAAGTTTAGAAACATCACGCCTTAAAACCCTGTATATACTATCGGCAAGCAGTGTTGCATTTTCTTTGGTACGGGTGTTATTGGGGTCTACCCTGAAAGCACCCTCATAAGCTATAAGTACATGTTCGGCACTTGCAGAGTCCGGGCGAACCTGCCTGTCGACCAGCATGGCCATATACCATGCAGGCCCATCCTTGTAAGGCCCGTCTGTGTAAGTGCCGATTTCTTCAGTGAACATAAGTGAATCGATATATACTGAAAGTTCACCTCTTGCATACCAGCTGCTATCGTAATAATTACCCGGTATGTTATTAACATATTCAGTTGGATTGCTGGTTGTTATCCACTCATCAAAGATTTCCGTAGCCTCTTCTTTAATACTAAGCAGGTCTTCTTCAGAGGGAAGGATGTTGAAAATAACAAATTCAATATCCCTTGACTTAACTTCATTGGCCTGGTGCTTGATTTCTTCGTAAAATTCCCTGTATTGATCATCTGTCGATTCTGCTACAAGGCTATCGGTGATATCCGCATACTTTAAACCTACATACCTGAATCCAATAATATCTGAATTATTCTTGTATTCTATTTCGGCAAAAGCTTTCGGGAAATAAAAACCCTTACTTATTAAAGTCCGGTACTTGCTGTTCAGGCGGTCGTTGTAAATAAATTCTTTAAAGCTTTCCCATTGTGCTCTTTCACCGGGTGCAAGCCGGTCGATATTTTGCATATACTGAACCACCAGGTTAGGGTCGTATAAACCGTTTTCGTTTACAAAATACTGCCTGATAAGCCTGTGGGGGTTGTTTCCCCTGAGAAGATCGATCATTTCATCCGGAGAGATGGTAAGCCCGAGCTTATCATATTCTTCCTGCATGATGATTTCTGTGAGCCGTTGTGTCCAGGTTTGATCTTTAATGTTAAAGATCTCTTCGGCTGTGAGATCAGGCTTTTGCTGGTTAAGCTTGGTCAGCTCCACATTTCTGAGGGTCGAGTTTTCAAATTCAATAAGGGATATTGACTGCCCGTTTATGATCCCGACTTCACGTTTTGACCCCGGGCCACTTGAATATCCAAGAACATTTTTAGCCCAATCAATAAGGTTTGGCCCTACCAAAAAAGCAACAAGTGAAATCCCAACTAATATTACAGCGATTGCTGAATGTCTTCTAATATATCCTATTACTGCCATTTCCTAGTATTTTTAAGAATTTGCAAAGGTAAAATTATATTTTAATTTGTGAACAAAATCAAGTGATTTTTAAACGCACCTGTTCAATACGGTTTTCGCTGGCTTGCAGGATGGTAAAAGAAAATTTTCCAATTGAAATCTCTTCACGAAGATCCGGGATGCTTTCATGCGTATTGATTATAAACCCTGCAATTGTCTCATAATCATCTGATTGAGGAATCCCCAGATCATATTTTTCATTTAAGTAATCAACCTCTAACCGGCCTGACAGAATAAATTCATTGTCAGAAACTTGTTTTTCAATAAAACCATCATCATCATACTCATCTTCAATTTCACCAAATATTTCCTCAATAATATCTTCCATGGTTACGACACCGGCTGTTCCGCCGAACTCATCAACAACAATTGCAATACATTTATGCTGTTTAATAAACATGGACAACACATCATTTGCAAGCATGGTTTCCGGTACATAAATCACCGAACGTGTTATGGACTTTATGTCTTTGGGACTTTTAAAAAGATCTGACGAGTGTATGTATCCTATGATATTATCAATAGATCCATGATATATTAAAATCTTAGAAAATCCGGTTTCAATAAAAGCCTTACTAAGATTGTCAAGAGATTCATTATCATCTAAGGCCGATATTTCCGGCCTGGGAACCATACATGCCCGCAATTTAACATTTGTAAAATCCAGGGCATTCTGAACCATTTGAATTTCCTGTGTCATGTCATCATCTTTTGAGCTTTCCCCTTTAAAGTTTTTAATATAATCGTTAAGGTCTATCGAGGTGAAAACATACCTCTGCTCAAGAGATCTGATATTAAAAATCATTCTCAGCAACCATGCGGCAAGCCCTGTGAAAATATAAATGACAGGAAAAAACAGGTAATAGAACAAAAACACCGGGACAGAGAAAAAATTCAAGATCGCATTGGGGTTTTGCCTGAACAGAACTTTTGGGAGAAATTCAGCAGTAAACAGAATTATTATTGTTGCAATAAGAGTTTGAAGGATAAGGGTAATAATTTCAGAAGTAAAATAATCAGGCAACATGCCCATAATTACCGGCTCAAGTAAACCAGCCATTGCAATACCATAAATAACCAATGCAATATTATTTCCAAGCAGGAGGGCTCCGATGAAGCGGGAAGGATGCTTGTTGAACCCCGACAATATCTTTCCGGATAACAGGCCTTTGCTTTTATCAAGTTCTATTTTAAGATTGTTAGAACTGACAAAGGCAATCTCCATTCCGGAAAAAAATGCCGAAAAAATTAAGGTTACCAGAATGATCAATGTATTGTCCATCAGGCCGGTTTCATTTTATTCATCATCATCTTTTACTTCGATCTCACCCGATGGGTGTAAAATCCTGCGTTGTGAAAAATCCTGTTTTGCGATAAGGGTATCTCCATACAAAACGCCATCTTCAGAAGTAATCTTCACAAATTTATTTGAATAAATAATCTCCTTTTTTTCATCCCAAATAAGCTCTTCAGTATCAAGGCGCTCTCCGGTTTCATAATTTGTTACCACAACATTCCTATATGCCTCCATAATCCTTTTTTTCCTGTAATGAACACCATAATTAGCTGTAATTGTTGTTGTTACATTTAAAAGAGAATCATAAAATTCAACCATAAAGCCTTCAGGAAATACCATATACGGCTCATCGCCCTCATAAGCAAGCATTACCGGCCCGGTAAGCCTGACCTGTACTACTGCCGAATCGCTGAAGGTAAAATCAATATTACGGGCGCTAATGCCGGGGAGCGTGTCATTGAAATCCATTGCAACAACTTCTTTCAAATCGTTTTTACATGCAAAAAGCAATGTTATTATGAAGAACATAACAATGCTTTGCAATAAGTAGTACTTTTTAAATTCCTTAAGAGGGTGCTTCAATTCAGATCAAAATTTGTTAATTCTTTGCAGCCCTGACAGTAGTTTTTTCGTTAATCCAGCATTCTACAATATATTCATCCCCCTCATTCAGGTTGTGAAAGAAAATATCTTCCTTTGGTGGAAAATATATTGAATATGACCGGATCCTGTCATTGGCGATATCTGCGACTTCAGGGTCAACCCTTTTTGCTTTCATGTATTTATCCACTGCAACCCAGTAAATAGCTTTTTTCTCAATTTCATTACCACCGCAACTTTTAGTGCTGGCGGCGTACATGTCTCCGATCATAATATATGGATTCCCGTTGTCAGGACGTTCTTTTGCACTTTTAAGGGCATATGTTCTGGCCGAACTGTAATTATTAAGGTTTCTGTAACACTCTGCAATGTACAGAAAGCAATCAGCCCTGGTTTCGCTATCATCAATTTTTTCACCTTCTTTGAGATAATCTACAGCCTTTCCATATTTTTGGTTTTTCATCAGCATTTTTCCTATCAGGTATGCTGATTCCGGCGAAGGCTCAAGATCATAAAGTTTCACTGTGGCATCAAAGTATAATTGATCCTCGGTGCATTTTTTCCTATCAAGCAGCCTGGTGAGTTTTTTAAGCATTTTCAGATCATCGGGGTTCTCCTGGAATTTAGGTGTATATATATTGATGATTGCTTCACAGGTAGCAAAGGGTTCAAATATAAGGTCGATATTTCCCCTGACATTTTCCCAGTTTGCCAGCTTTCTTTCATTATCCGCGTTAGCTTCAAGGTTAGCTTCAATGATCTTACTGCAAACATCATAATTGTCAAAAATGATGTCTTCAGAAATCTTGTCCTCATTGACCATTTTTTTGGTAGCACGCATCAGGAAAACCAATACATCCGGATATGATGCATTTCCTTCGATCTCAACGGACCTGGTAAGGATATTAAATGCCTCTTCGTAATCTTTATTCCTGAACTGGTAAAGAGCGACCCCTTTTCTGCCCAAAACATAACCTTCCTTTGCGAAGTGTTCAATACGGGTATCGTAAAGCATCATAAGGGTATCGATATAGGCATTCTTAGTATCAATTATTTTTTCACGCTGGATATAATAAGTGATCATTTTCACCCCATCCACATAGGTTCCAAGCCTGGCAGCCGGGCAATTTAATAATACCTGCCTCCAGGGCCCGAAAGCATCATTTACGGAAGTATTTTTATAACCACTGCTCTTCCATTGCTTGTAAAACTCAGAGTAAAGTGAAAGATTCATAATGCATTCAACACTGTCTTCAGCTGTTGCACCAAATTTTGATACTCTCTGCGCAGAAACCTTTGATGTTACCGATAGGCCTGCGATCAGTGACAATGCAAGAAAAAACGATATAAACCTGATTTTCATATGCCTGTATTTTATATTTTATTATCTGTACTTATTTTTAACAAACCATCTTTCATATATCGACAAACCAAAGGTAAATTTAATAAAGTTCTCCTGAACCAGATTATTTTCAACCGTTCCCCTGTTTCCAAATTCAAATGCAAAGTTAAGCATTGATTTAGAGCGCCTGAACGGAAGACCTAGTCCAAAACTTATACCAAACTCTTTAATTGGCTGGTTGTTTATTTCAATGTATGTATTTGTGTAACGAATCCCAAGCCTGTATCTTACTCTATGCCAATAAGATGTGATGCTATTATGTTTGGGGATATATTCACCACCAAGATGCATGGAAAAACTATTTTGCAGCGAATCGCTTCTGCCGTAAGACTTATATTCTTTCCAGTTTCTCCAGTTTACATCCATACTCACAATAAAATTATTAGCCCTGCGTAAAGAAACACCCCCACCAACACCAAATGGAAATTCCAGCTTGCCTTTGGTTCCTGCGCTATAAGCAACCGTATCACGCGGGAATTCAATGTTTTCATTATTACCGAAATAATTTTGGGCTAAATATCTGCGTGTTGAATTCAGATCCATGCCGGGCTTTATCACCAGGCCTGTTCCTAACTCCATCCCGTTTTTCAGAGGGACGAAATATTGGACCCCGATATCAACAAGAATGTCAGAAATATGGTCAAAGTTATCAATACGTGTGCTGAGCATAGAAAGGGAATCGGGAAATGTCACCCTCCTCCTTCTGTTGATAATCCCCCACACATATGACGTATTAATACCAATCGAAAGATTATCTGTGATCTTGAACCCATTACCAAAATGAAGCTGGTTGAGGCCGCCACTGCCCTCATAAATGATGCGTACCCTTCCGATATCATCAATATTTTTTTCTTCGGTTACATAATACCCGACATTACTGAAAGGGATCAACCCGAATGTTGCCCGCCACCATTTTGTAACCGGGGTCCCGAACAGGACATACCCCAGTGAGCCATAATCAGCATCTTGACTTATCTCCGTGGTTTTAAGTGTTGTATACATTCCAAGGACAGATATATCGAAGAGAAAAGATGTTGAATCAAAGCCTGTATATGAAGCGGGGTTTTTGATATTAAGGAAATTGTTGCTACGGATGGCAAGGCCGACATTTCCCATTCCGGCAAGGGTAACGCTGTAGTGGTTTTGCCATAAATCCCCAACCCCATATCGGGAATAAGGTGAACTAATCCTGGCCTGGGCCATTGTTCTTTCTGAAACAAAGAACAATAACAGGAAAGCAATCAGTAAAGGAGCAGTATTAGTTCTTATCATTAAACTCTAGAATTGTGTTGAGGCCGGTTAAAACGATATTCGGGACTGCAAAGATGTTATTTTTTAGGTTTTTATCAAAATAATCAAGGTTGCCACCACTAATAATGACAGTTAAATTTTTATAATTGTTTTCATAGCCGGAAATAATACCCTGTAATTCGGCCTTTATTCCGTTGATCACCCCCGACTGTATTGATGATTCTGTTGAATTACCAACAAGGACAGGATCCTTCACAGGTTCTATTAACGGCAGTTTAGCGGTAAAATTATGCAGGGCAGCGAATCGCAAATCAATCCCCGGTGATATGCTTCCGCCATAATAAATCCCCTTTGCATCAATAAAGTCGTAAGTAATACATGTCCCTGCCTCAATAACGAGGAGATTTTTACCCGGATATGCTTTGTTGGCGGCCACCACCGCAGCAATCCTGTCTGCCCCCAGGGTTTCAATGCTGGTATATTCGTGTTTTATGGGAAGGGGTGTTTCCGGCCCCAGGAAAAGACAACGGATTTTTTCCGGAAGTATGCTTTTCAGGTCAATGGAAAGATCTCTCACAGAACCAACAATACAGGTCTTTATATCGGGAAATTTATTAAGTAAATCATTAACGACATCCTCATCAATATCGTTATAGTTATCAATACTGATTATTTGTCCGCGATCGAAAACCGCAATCTTAACCAGGGTATTGCCAACATCTATTACAAGGTTCATATAGCCGGGGTATCAACTTAAAAACAGCCGCAAAGGTAGTCATTTTATCGTTTATCGGGGGCCTTAATGTCTACTTATTAACAATTAATATTAACAAAAACAGCTGGTTTTCAGGGGGATACTTCAAAATTAACAAAAATGTTTTAAAAATTAAATATCTGTTTTATCTTTGCAGTCACCTAAAAACAAAAGGTGCCATAGCTCAGTAGGTAGA
>JAGLEK010000110.1 GCA_023145125.1 Bacteroidales bacterium
GAAGCACCCCTTGGAGTGTATGTCTGCATTATTAACTATCGCTCGGTCAGCGGGGAATCCAGTACCCTGAAGTCAACCTTCGTGCTGGTTCGATAGTGCTTCTTTTAATCCCTGTTCAACATGCCATTCCTTTAACAATATTTAATAAGGAATATGGCATTTTTTAATACCTTTGCAGGTCAAAAACTTCTTGCTATGGATCAAGATTTTCAAAAGTTCAGCGGTGAAGGCCTGACATACGATGATGTGCTGATACTTCCGGCATATTCGGATGTGCTGCCCCGCGATGTGGATGTCTCCTCCTATTTTTCAAGAAATATTCAACTGAATATACCAATCGTTTCTGCGGCAATGGACACGGTTACACAGGCTAAAATGGCTATTGCCATTGCCCAGGAAGGCGGCATAGGAGTGCTTCACAAAAATATGAGTATTGAAGACCAGGCGAATGAGGTCAGAAAAGTCAAGCGTGCAGAAAATGGCATGATCCTCGACCCGATCACACTCAGTGAAGATGCCCTGGTTAAAGATGCCCTCGCCCTCATGAAGGAATATAGTATCGGGGGTATCCCTGTGGTGAACAGCAATAAGGAACTGAAAGGTATTTTGACCAATCGGGACCTTCGTTTTGAAAACAACATGGAGAGGCCTGTTGTGGAGGTGATGACCAGTGAAAACCTTATCACTGTAACAGAATTTATAGATTTTGAGAAGGCTGCTGATATCCTTCAGAAGTACAGGATTGAAAAGTTGCCGGTCGTTGACAAGAGCAACCGGCTGGTTGGCCTGATCACGTACAAAGATATTATCAAGGTCAAAGCCCGCCCAAACGCGTTCAAAGATGATCGTGGGAGGCTACGCGCAGCAGCAGCAGTAGGGATTACCTTTGACACACCTGATCGGGTAGCTGCCCTGGTTGAAGCCGGAGTGGATGCTATTGTGATCGACACCGCACATGGCCATACCGAAGGGGTGATAAAAATGACAAAGCTCATCAAATCAAAATTTAAAGGTGTTGACCTGGTGGTTGGCAACATCGCAACAGTGCAGGCAGCCCGTGACCTGAGAGATGCCGGTGCTGACGCCGTAAAGGTTGGGATTGGCCCCGGATCGATCTGTACAACGCGGGTCATTGCCGGAGTGGGCGTACCTCAGCTCAGCGCAGTGTATGAAGTCGCCAGGGAACTCAAAGGGACAGGCATCCCCGTTATTGCCGACGGTGGGATACGTTACACGGGAGATATCGTTAAAGCCCTTGTGGCAGGAGCCAGCACCATTATGGCGGGCTCGCTGTTTGCAGGAGTTGATGAATCGCCGGGTGAAACCATCATCTTTGAAAGCCGGAAGTTTAAAGCATACAGGGGCATGGGCTCTATCGAAGCAATGTCGAAAGGTTCGAAAGATCGCTACTACCAGGATGCCGAGGATGATATTAAAAAGCTTGTCCCTGAAGGGATCGTCGGACGGGTGCCATACAAAGGTATGCTGTCTGAAGTGATCCACCAGATGGTTGGCGGCCTCAGGGCAGGCATGGGTTACGCAGGTGCCAAAAACATAGAAGCATTATGGAATGCCCGATTCTTACGCATCACCGCTGCCGGTGCTATCGAAGGCCATCCACACGATATTACCATTACCAAAGAAGCCCCTAACTACAGTACATAAGTTAAACCATTAACGATTGAAAGTATCAAATGATGAAAAGAATTTCAGTGAAGATATTTGCGTTTGCCATTGCAGCGCTTATTACATTATCAATTCAAGCCCAAAAGGAAGATAAACGTGTATTAATATCGATTGATGATGAAGAGATCAGCGTTAGCGAGTTTCTCAATGTTTATCAGAAGAATAATGTCGATACAGACCTGTCTGATAAAAAGTCATTGCAGGATTACCTGGAGTTATACATAAATTTCAGGTTGAAAGTAAAAGAAGCTCGCGACCTTGGAATGGATACCGCTAAAGCTTTCGTTGAAGAATTGGATGGATACAGAAAGCAATTGGCCGAGCCTTATTTTAATGATCAGGAGGTTACAGATGAACTTCTGCTGGAAGCGTATGACCGCCTGATGTTCGATGTCAGGGCCAGTCATATCCTCATCAAGATAGATGAAAATGCACTTCCCGCCGACACCCTCCTCACATACAAGAAGGTGATGGTCATAAGGGAAAGGCTGATGGCCGGAGAAGACTTTGCCGGTGTTGCGGCAGAATTGTCAGATGATCCTTCAGCAAGGGACAGGCAGGCACAGGGTCAGGTTCGTAAAGGAAATGGCGGCGACCTGGGGTATTTTACTGTTTTCGATATGGTGTATCCTTTTGAGACCGGAGCATATAGCACTGCAGTGGGTGAGATCTCCATGCCGGTAAGAACGTCATACGGGTATCACCTTATCAAAGTCACTGATAAGCAGGAAGCCCTTGGGAAAGCTACAGTTGCACACCTCTACCTCGCTATGCCAAAAAATGCCACTGCATCGGATTCGATCAGAATAGAAAAAGAGATCTCTGTTCTTTATCAGCGCATTTTGGAAGGGGAAAAGTTTGAAGACCTGGTGCTGGAATTTTCCGACGACCGTGGGTCGAAAGAGAAAGGTGGCGTCCTGCCGAGGTTTGGTTCCAACAGGATGGTGCCTGAGTTCATTGTTGCCGTTTCCAACATACAGGATTCAGGAGATATATCCCAGCCTGTGTTAACCTCTTTTGGATGGCATATTCTGAAACTGCTCGACAGGCAGCGCCCCGGCGACTATATGGTGGAAGTGATTGAGCTGAAAAGAAAAATGACAAAAGATACCCGTGCTATGAAGAGCAGGGAAACAGTCATCGACAGGATAAAATCTGATAACGGATTTAAAGAATATCCTGAAAACCTGCAGGAACTGCTAAGCGCCATCGACTCATCTTTCTATGCACGGGAATGGAGCGCAGAAAAGGTTGCAGGCCTTAATAAAAAATTATTTCAGCTGGGTGGCAATAAATACAGCCAGCATGACTTCGCAATCTACCTCGAGGAAAAGCAAACAAGACGTGGAACCACCGGACTGGAGGTATTCTTCTACAGTCAATACAGTGACTACGCAAATAAGAAATGCATCGACCTGGAAGATAGTAAGCTGGAGGAGAAATATCCTGAGTTCAGGCTGCTGATGGCAGAATACCGCGACGGGATATTGCTTTTTAATCTTACCGATGAGAGGGTGTGGAGCAAGGCAGTGAAAGACACTCTTGGACTGCAGGAATTTTATACAGATAATAGCGGAAATTATATGTGGGGCGAAAGGCTGGAAGCCGATATCATTATCCTGAACGACCCGGCAATGGAAGAAAATGTCCGCGGGATGATCAGCATGGCCGTTGAAAAAAAGATGAGCCTCAGGGAAATCGGACTGGATACCACGAGTGGCATATTTGTTCAAAGCAGCATATATGCAAAGGGTGATAATGACTTCATTGACAAGATCGCATGGAAAGAGGGCCTGTCAGAAAGCATCCCACTAACCAAATTTAATGGCCTTTATGATGGACGATCACATAATGAAAGCTCAATAATTTTTGCACTGGTTAAGAGCCTCAGGGCTCCGGAAGCTAAACAACTCAATGAGGCCAGGGGGCTTGTGACGTCTGATTATCAGAACTACCTGGAAGAGGAATGGATCCGCACATTGAAAGCAAAATATACTGTTGTTGTACATGAGGAGGTACTTGAAGATATTCAATAAACGATCTGTCAGCCGTTTTGCCTTATTATTGCTAACGGTATGGATGGTTGCGTGTACGCAAACCGGTAATTCCGGTTCCGGAGAAGTGCTTGTACGGGTTTATGATAAATATCTTTATGCCTCAGATCTTGATGGGGTCATCCCCGCCGGTACATCTGCCCGTGACAGCCTGACAATCGTCAGGACCTTTATTCAAAACTGGGTCGACAGGGAGTTGATCGTTATAAAAGCTGAGGAGAACCTTCCGGATGAGCTCAAGGATTATTCCGACAGGATTGAAGAATACAAGAACAGCCTGATCATATATGAATATGAAAAGATGCTGGTAAGGCAGGAGCTCGATACGAATATTTCATTGGAAGCATTGCAGGAATACTATCAGAGGCATAAACACAATTTTGTCCTGAAGAAAGATATCATGAATATACAATACCTGGTATTGCATATTGATTCTCCGGCAATCACGAAATTCAGGCAGTATATCAGGTCTGAGGTTCCTGAAGAAAAGGATTCGCTGGCACTGTATAGCAGTAAGTATGCTGAATCATTTAACCTTTTAGATGAGTTCTGGCTTGACATGGAAGAAGTTGCTGACGTCCTTCCGGTGGAGACATATTCATTCCGTGATTTCAATGCCAATCAAAGGTATCTCGAGGTGAGGGATTCTGTGTATATTTATATGATCTCTGTTCAGGATTATAAGCCTGCCGACAGTGTTCCTCCAATGCAGTTTTTGGAAGATGAGATCAAAAGGATCATATTGAACAAAAGAAAGAATGACCTGATCAAAAATATGCGGCAAACAGTGCTTCAGGATGCCATTGAACATAATCAGGTAGAGATTTATTAATAAGACAATAAACAATATCTATATTTGTTTATAGAATAAAACATTAACCAAACAGTATGAAAGCCCGTACCTTGCTTATCATCATGATTTCAATGGTCCTGTCTCTGGCGGTAAGAGCACAGGATGAGAAAGTCATTGACCAGATCGTGGCCGTGATCGGGCAAAATATCATCCTCGAATCGGATATTGAAAACCAGTATTATCAATATCGCATGCAAAGCGGGATAATCGGTGGAGGATCTTCGGTTCGCTGCCAAATGCTGGAAAGCTTGCTTTTTCAGAAATTGCTTCTTAACCAGGCAGAGATCGATTCCATTGTCATATCAGACACGGAAATTCAGCAAACCATGGATCAGCGCCTGCGCTATTTTATTGCCCAACTGGGATCCCGTGAACGCTTTGAAGAGTATTATGGAAAATCGATAGAGGAATTTAAGGAAGAATTTAGCAGTGACATTGAAAACCAGCTGAAGGTGGAGAAGACCCAGGGCAGCATCGTGGAGAATGTTACCGTGACCCCTGCGGAGGTACGATCTTTTTTTAAGGACATCCCTACCGACAGCATTCCCCTGGTTAACTCAATGGTTGAGATCGGGGAACTCATACGCATGCCACCTGTAACCCTGGAGCAGAAACTCCTGATCAAAGACAGGCTGCGTGGATTGCGTGAACGCGTGATGGCCGGGGAGACCTTTTCTACGCTGGCTATCCTGTATTCAGAAGACCCCGGCTCTGCCAAAAAAGGCGGTGAGCTTGGTTTTTACGGACGTGGTGAGTTGTACAAGGAGTTTGAAGCTATAGCCTTCAAGCTGGGAGATGGCGAGGTGTCGGAGATAGTAGAAACCCAGGCAGGCTTCCACATCATTCAGCTTATCGAAAGAAAAGGGGAATATGTTAATGTCAGGCATATCCTTCTGAAAACGAAAGTGTCACCGCTTGACCTGGCCATGGCTAAAGCCTACCTCGATACAGTTGCCGGCCTGATAAATACCGACTCACTCACATTTGATGAAGCTGTCTTGCAGTATTCTGACGGAGAAAATAAAAATAATGGTGGATTGCTCATCAACCCCATGACAGGAACAACAGGTTTTGAGGTCTCGGATCTCGATCCCCAGGTTTCTTTTGTGATCGATAAGCTTAAGGTAGGTGAGATATCGAAGCCGGCCCTGATGGAGACAGAAGATGGTAAGCAGGCCTACAGGTTATTATACCTTAAGAAGAGGACACTGCCGCACAGAGCGAACATGAGAGAAGATTATGACAAGATCCAGGCGTGGGCACTAGAGCAAAAAAAAGCAGAAGCTTTTCAGGAGTGGATATCAAAGAAAGCAGCCAAAACTTATATCAGGATCAATGATAAGTTCAGGCAATGTGAGTTTGAGTTTGACTGGTTTGAAAGCCAGGAGTAATGGCCCAATTAATTGAGACAATATGAAAGACCAATATAAATCGGATGTTGAAGCTGTTGATGCCCTGGTAGAGAAATATGGGATACTGCGGGCAGAGATCGCAAAAGTGATCGTTGGCCAGGATGAGGTCATTGAAAATGTGATCATATCCATCTTTAGCCGCGGGCATGCACTGCTGATAGGTGTGCCGGGACTGGCCAAAACACTACTGGTAAATACTATCGCCCAGGCACTCGGTTTAAGCTATAGCCGCATACAGTTTACCCCCGACCTTATGCCCTCCGATATCATCGGTACCGAGATACTTGATGAAAGCAGGTCGTTCAGGTTTATGAAGGGTCCGGTGTTTGCCAACATCATCCTTGCAGATGAGATCAACCGTACACCTCCCAAAACCCAGGCTGCCCTGCTGGAAGCCATGCAGGAGAAAGCAATTACGGTAGCGGGGAAAAATTATAAGCTGAGTGAGCCATTTTTCGTTCTGGCAACCCAGAACCCCATTGAGCAGGAGGGGACCTATCCCTTGCCGGAAGCACAACTCGACAGGTTCATGTTCAACGTATGGCTCGACTACCCCTCTTTTGAAGAGGAAGTGGATGTTGTGAAAAACACCACATTTAAGGAGATGGCAAGCCCGGAAATGGTGATCAGCGGAGATGAGATAATATACTTTCAAGACCTGGTACGGAGGATTCCGCTTGCCGATAATGTATATGAGTATGCGGTTAATCTTGCCTCAATGACCAGGCCGGGTACAAAACTGGCACACTCACTTGCCAATGAATACGTGAACTGGGGTGCCGGCCCGCGGGCTTCTCAATACATGATCCTGGGGGCTAAGTGCCATGCTGCCCTGAAAGGCAAATATTCACCTGATATAGAGGATGTAAACGCGGTGGCAGTTTCTGTGCTGCGGCACAGGATCGTAAGAAATTATAAGGCTGAAGCAGAAGGGATAAGCGTAGAAAAGATCATTGCAGAGCTGACAAACAAATAACTACATACTATGAAAAAGTACCGGATTTATATTGGATTGGCCGTTATCATTATAGTATTGATCCTGCTTTATGTGTTTTTTGGATCAACCAAGACCACGACAGAAACCATAGAAGTTACCGTGGAGATGGGCACACTCGAGATCCAGGTGTCCACATCCGGTGAGCTGGAGGCGAAGAGCTCTGAAAAGATACTGGGCCCGTCGGGACTCAGGAATTTCAGGATATGGAACGTTAAGATCGATGATATCATTCCTGATGGCACAGTGGTCGACTCAGGGGAGTATATTGCTACCCTCGACAGGTCGGAATTGACCAACAGGCTACAGGATAATGAGCTGGACCTTGAATCCCTGGATACCAAGTTTACCCAGACTCAGCTTGATACAACCATGGATCTTAGAAATGCCCGCGACGAACTGATCAACCTGGAGTATAACCTGGAAGAAAGGCAGATCACGGTTGACCAGTCGATATATGAACCGCCTGCCACCCAGCGCCAGGCAAAGATCGACCTCGATAAAGCACAGAGGGCTCATAGCCAGGCCATTGAAAACTATCAGCTGAAGCTTCAAAAAGCCAGAGCCAATATGGCGGAGGTGAACACCAAGCTGAGAAAAGCACAGAGGGAGTACCAGGAAATGATCGATATCCTGAGTGAATTTACTGTGTATGCCCCCAAAGCGGGCATGGTGATCTATCGCAGGAACTGGGATGGACAGAAGCAGGGCATTGGTTCTACGGTGAATGTATGGGATCCTGTTGTGGCAGAACTTCCCAATCTTACAGAAATGAAATCCCGCACCTATGTGAACGAGATCGACATCAGCAAGGTGAAAGTCGGACAGCATGTGATCGTAGGTGTTGATGCTTTTCCTGACAAGGAATACACCGGGACGGTTACGGAGGTTGCCAACATTGGTGAGCAAATGCGAAATTCCAATGCCAAGGTCTTTGAGGTGATCATTGAGGTAAATGAATTTGATTCTATCCTTCGCCCGGCCATGACCACCAAGAATATGATCATGACGGATGTTATCGACAGCGTTTTGTTTGTTCCGATCGAATGCATACACAGCAACGACAGCATGTCTTTTGTATATCACGGCTGGTCGAAGCAGCATGTGATCCTGGGTAAGAGCAACGAGAATGAAATTATCATACGTGCCGGGTTGGAAGAGGGTGATGATATATACCTTGTTCCTCCCGAAGGGGCTCCTGATTATAGCATAATCCCACTGGATACTGCCATTGTGAACCACTTTATGCGCCTGGATGAAGAGAAGAATGGGAAGAAAGAGGAAAAGAAAGAATTGACTCCTGAAGAGTTACGTGAAAAGCTCATGAATATGACCCAGGAAGAAAAGATGAAATTCATGCAGGAAAACCCGGACCTAATGAAAAAGATGGGTGGCGGACAGGGAAGAAGGCCTGGTGGTGGGGGAGGTAGGGGGAAGTAGATTCGAAATTCGATATCCGAACTTCGAAAACCGAAATCCGAAATAGATCCGCCGGCTGATGCCGGGGCGGATGAAAAATAGAATATCGAACGTCGACAATCGACAATCGACAATCGACAATCGACAATCGCCTAATCCTAATAGGGATCTACGTCAATCCGTATCCTCACTTTCTTGAATTCTTTCAGGGAAGCAAAATCATCTAACTGTTGTTGCAGTTCTTTTTTAACAGCCAAAACGGATTCTGTACGGCTGGTTTTTATGAGGAGTTGTTTGATATATTGATTTTTGACCCGTGAAACCAGTGGGTATTCAGGACCGAGCACTTTGCCGGGGAAGGTGCTGTGCAGTTGTGTGGCCAGAACCAGGGCTGCTTCGTTCAGCAACTTGAAATCCTTGTATAGCAACCTGACCTGTATCAGCCGGTAATATGGTGGATATTTAAAACGGTTCCTTTCGGCCATCTGCCACTTGTAAAGCTTGATATAATCGTTGTCGACAACGTCGGCAATAACCTCATGCTTCGGGTTGAAGGTTTGAATGATCACCTTTCCCTGTTTTTCTTTCCTGCCCGACCGTCCTGCCACCTGTGCCATCATCTGAAAGCTGCGCTCATAGGAGCGGAAATCCGGAAAGTTGATCATATTATCGGCATTCATGATGCCGACAACATTTACATGATCGAAATCAAGCCCCTTGGTCACCATCTGGGTTCCGACAAGCACATCGATCTCCTGCTTTTCAAAGGCATTGATAATCTTCTGATGGCCGTGCTTACTGCGGGTTGTGTCGAGATCCATGCGTCTGATGTTTGCCTCAGGAAAGATGATGGAGAGCTCTTCTTCGATCTTTTCTGTCCCGAAGCCGTGCATTAATACCCTGCTGCTGCCGCATTCGGCACATATTGCCGGCACATGCGTGTGGTAGCCGCAATAATGACAGCGCATGTGGTTGGCATTTTTATGATAGGTAAGGGATATGTCGCAGCGTATGCACATGGGTATCCAACCGCAAACTTCACATTCCAGCCTGGGGGAAAATCCCCGGCGGTTCTGAAAGAGGATCACCTGCTCCTTTTTGCGCAGGGCTTCTTCGATATGATCGAGCAGCAACTGTGTAAAGTGCGACGGGCTTCCTTTTTTTCTTAGCTCCTTCCTGAAATCTGCAATGATGATCTCAGGCATATTGAGGTCCCTGTATCGTCGCGTAAGTTCAATAAGGCCATATTTTCCGCTTTTGGTGTTGTAATAGCTTTCGAAGGAGGGTGTGGCTGTCCCAAGTAACACCTTGGCATTATTCAGGCCGGCAAGGAATATGGCTGAATCCCGGGCCTGGTATCGTGGAGCCGGATCAAATTGCTTGTACGACTGGTCGTGCTCTTCATCCACGATCACAAGGCCAAGATCCTTAAATGGCAGAAAAATGGCCGAGCGTGCGCCAAGGATTACACGGTATTGGTCATCAGGGTCTTCGGCATTTACTTTGTTCCATATCTCTACCCTTTCCCTTTCATTATAACGCGAATGATAAACGCCCACCTTGTTCCCGAAATACCTTTGCAGCCGATGAATGATCTGCGTGGTGAGGGCAATCTCAGGCAACAGGTAAAGTACCTGCTTCCCCTTCTTTAAGGCCTCATCTATCAGGTGGATGTAAATCTCGGTTTTACCGCTGGAGGTAACACCATGAAGCAGGCTGACATCCTTTTCCTTAAAGTTATCCTTTATCCGTCCAAGGGCCTTCTGCTGATGCTCATTGAATTCGATCTTTGCAGGATCATCCGATGAATGCCTTGTTTCCAGCCTGCTGACAGTTCTTATCTGAACAGTGAAGATCTCTTTCTTGATCAGCTCCTTCATCTGTGTATTTACGGCACCAGCCGTTTTCAACAACAGAGATTTACTGACTTCAGGATACCCGTTTTCTTTATTGGCAATGGTGATATAAGCAAGGAGGATCTGCAGCTGCTTGAAAGCACGTTTCTCCAGCTTGTCGAAGATCTCCTCCAGCGCTTTATCTTCATGAAAGGCTTCGGCAAGCCTCACATATTCTTCTGTTTTTGGCTTGTAATGGTCTTTTAATTCTTCCTCCAGCATTATCACTTTCTTATCGATCAGTGTGTTGACCAGAGGGAGGATTTTCATCTGATCGGTGATGTCTGATGCTTCTTTTATCGAAAGTGTATCCCTGTGGATCAGGGCCTCGGCGATCAGGGCTTCCTTCTCATTCAGGGCAGTTGTGCCGACTGTAAATCCGGGATACAGCCTCAGTTTTGATTCACTGGCGAGCTTGAATGCAGAAGGCAGGGCGGCATTCATGACCTCACCGGGATAGCACATGTAATATTCAGCCATCCAGTCCCAGAATGTAAACTGGATATCATTTACTATCGGCAATTCATCAAGTATGGAAAGTATGTATTTGGGGGCATATCCTTTAGGTATATCTTCATGTACTTTCCTGACCAGCCCCGTGTAAAGTTTTTTTCTCCCGAACTGTATGGCAACGCGTTGTCCGGGCAGGATGAAATCATTCAATTCGAAAGGTACCCTATAGGTGAAAAGGCCCTTCACCGGAAGGGGTAGCATTACATCCACGAAAAGTGTTTTTCTTTCCATGCTTTCAGGCTTATGAAAAATGTTGACAGGTCAGATTGCCAGCACACGTGCTATATCAAGCAATTCAAGGTTGATATACTGGTGGTGTTTGATTGATTTTTCAAAAGATGTCATCTCAATTTTATTATCGATCAGGCCAAGCATTACGCCACTTACACCTTCTTTGAGTGTCATGATAGCTGCGTTGCCAAGCCTGCTTGCCAATACCCTGTCCATGGCCGAAGGCGACCCTCCTCTCTGTATATGCCCAAGAATGGACACCCTCGTTTCGTAATCCGGAAAGTGATCATTGATCTCCCTCTCAACCTTCATTGCACCACCTGAATCATCTCCCTCCGCAACGATAATAATACCTGAGGTTTTGTTCTTTTTCCAATCCTTCTCAAGCATATACAACAGTTCGGCAATATATGTCGGGCTTTCCGGTACCAGGATCATTTCAGCTCCTGTGGCGATCCCGCTGCGCAGCGCTATAAATCCGGCATCGCGCCCCATCACCTCGATAATGAACAGGCGGTCGTGCGAATATGCGGTATCCCTTAATTTGTCAACGGCTTCCATAACTGTATTTACGGCAGTGTCATACCCGATGGTATAATCAGTCCCGAAAAGATCGTTGTCGATGGTGCCGGGCAGCCCTACTATGGGTACACCGAATTCTTTTCCGAATTCCTTAGCCCCTGTGAATGTCCCATCACCCCCGATCACCACCAGGGCATCGATACCCATAGACTGCATCTTATCGTATGCTTTCTTGCGCCCTTCTTTTTCATAGAAGGCCTTACAACGTGCAGACTTCAATATTGTTCCGCCTCGCTGTATGATGTTGGATACAGACCGGCTGTGCAACGGCACGACATCACCACTGATCAGTCCATGGTATCCACGCAGCGACCCTACCATCTCATATCCTTCATAGATGCCGGTCCTCACAACGGCGCGCACGGCAGCATTCATACCGGGTGAATCGCCGCCTGAGGTGAGAACAGCTATTTTTTTTATTTCATTCATATCTCAATACGCAATCTTATGCCTCAATACTATTTTTATGTTTCCGGCTCCCCTCATACAACTCAAACTTCATAAACCTGCACTCTATCGGGCCATTGAAGATCCTGATCTTCTTTGAAGGCCTGAGGCCGATGAATTTCATGGCTCTCAGGTCTCCGCCAATGATCCATGCTTCGGCATTCTGGTAGTTTTGCTTGAGGGTGTCGCCGATCATTTGATATAAACCAATAATATCATCAGATTTAACCCTTTCACCGTAAGGTGGGTTCATGACTATGTGAACATCCCCGGGGGGGCGTTTGAGCTTTTCAAATGATGTTGGATGCAGGCTGATAGATCTTTCCAGGCCTGCACTGCTGATATTCTTCCTTGTTGTCCGCATCGCCAGGGACGACATATCGCCGCCCACGATCCTGACAGAAGAAGCTTCTTCTGCCGGCTTTGATCTTTCTTTAACATCCTTCCATATTGCCGCATCGAAATCTTTCCATTTCTCAAACCCAAAGCCATTGCGGTAGTACCCTGGCGGGATGTCATTGGCTATCATGGCTGCCTCGATCAGGAGGGTGCCGGAGCCGCACATAGGATCAACAAAGGTTTTCTTTTTGTCCCAGCCACTCAGCATGATGAGGCCTGATGCAAGCACTTCGCTCAGTGGTGCGGGGCCGGGTGCAATTTTGTACCCCCTCAGGTGAAGGGATGAGCCTGAACTGTCGAGAGAGATGGTACAATGGTTGCGGTTGATGTGTACGTTGAACCGCATATCGGGATAATCAGTGTCGACTGATGGACGTTTGCCAAATTTTGCCCTGAAAGAGTCGGCAATGGCATCCTTTGTCTTAAGGGCGGCATACATGGAATGGGTGATGCCTGAATTAAAAACAGCACCGTCGATGGCAAATGTATTGTCGAGGCCCATCAATGTATCCCATGGCAACTTGAGGCATTTGCGATATAATTCTGTATCGTCGCGAGCAGAAAATTCCCATAAGGGTTTGAGCAGGCGCAATGCAGTGCGACAGTTGTAGTTGCATGCGTACAGGGTCTCCTGGGTACTGCTAAACTGTACTCCCCTGTGAATGATCTCAATATCGCTTCCACCTTGTTGCCTGATCTCCTCAGCGAGGATCTCTTCCAGGCCCAGGATGGTCTTTGCGGTAACTGTGAAGGTATTTGCGGAAGAAGTCCGCGGGCGTTTTTGCATGCTCCAAAGATAGTATATTCAGAAGAATATTATCAGAGCTTTCTGATGGTTCTTTTACTTTTAATGATCAGTTTCTGCCGCCAGATTGCCTTTTTTCGATTTTCCATATCCGCACCCATCAGATAGGCCACAGGCTTCATCGACTTAGAGTGGTCAAAAACTATCTTGAACATGGCAGCTACGGGGACAACCACAAACATCCCTATAATACCCCACACAGTACCCCCGATAATGATCAGCAAAATCGTAAAGAGCGGATTCAGGTTAACATAGCTTCCTGTGATATTAGGTGTAAGAATATTGTTCTCAAGAAACTGTATGATCACGAAAAGCATGATGACCCCAAGGGCAAGCTTGGGCGTGTCGCCTGTAAGCAGGGCAAACATAAAGGGGATACTGGCCCCTATCCAGGTGCCGAAATAAGGGATAAGGTTGAACAGTGCCGAGATGATCCCAAAAAGAATGGCGTATTTGACGCCAACGACCCATAAACCGAACGAATTCAGCACTGAAAGGATGAGTACTACAGTGAAAACACCCCCTACATACTTTGGTGTGATGAAGGTGATCTTTCTTATGACCTGACGAGCATCTTCCTCTTTTTCTGCAGGGACAGTCATAAGAATAAATTTGTAAAACTTATCGCGGTAATAAAGCATGTAGAACATGAAAACCGGCATAAGCCCCAGGGTAAAGATGGTACTGGTAGTTCCTTTGAATACAGACTTTGTAAAAGTGCCGGAAAGATTGAAAATGTTGTTAATGGCATCATGGATGAGCAAATTCTGTGACTCAATGCTATAGCCAAATGTGCTTGCAACAATAGCCTCTAACTGATCGATATTATGATGTGCTTTTTCCACAAGTGCCGGCATGTCCTGAGTGATCTTACCCATGTTCTTGTACAGTACGAAGAACATTAGTGTGAGGAATCCAAGAAGGAGAAGGATACTGGTCAGGTTGGCCAGGATGCGGTTAAAATGTGCTTTTTTCTCAAGGAAGTTCACCAGTGGGAAAATAAGGAAACTGAAGATCATACCGAGAACAATGGTGCTGAGAAAGCCCCTGGCTACAATGATCCCATAGAAAAAAAGAATGATGAACAACAGAATGAATGTAAGGATTACAATCTTGGGTGGTTTGTTTAACATGACACCGGAATTTAGGAGTTATTCAAATCTTTTATGAAGCTAAAGATAATAAATTTTATGTTTCCCCAACGCCCAACAGATAGTGCCGAGTTCCGAGTGCCGAGTGCCGAGTGAGTTTCAGATTTCAGATTTCTACCGCCCACCAGCCTGTCCTGAGCTTGTCGAAGGGCCCATCGCCTCATACTTTCATCTCATTCATCAAAATACAAACATACTCCTGTGACAAGCCTTGCTTTTTTACTTTTAGTTCTTGCATAAACTCCTGCAGGGAATTGATATTCCCGGTATCAGGGCGTTTTCGGAGGTATTTCTCCAGATTAACTTCCAGGTTCAGGCTGTCATGCCATGCACCGGCCAGCTCACCAAGTTCTCTGAGCCTTTCAATTGAAATGTGAAGGTAATCCTGTACCGGCAGCCGCCCATCAAAGATATTGCCGAGATAAATGACATCTTTCAGTTTCGTCCGGATATTGTGCAGCCTCTTTTCTTTAGTGCTTCCGTGGAAAAGTATATGTATATCTGATTCCAGGGTGGCGAGAAGAATATGGCCACAGGCTAATGCCTGCTTTTCAGAAACGTTTTGAAGCAGTTCCTTAAGTTTGCGCTCAAACTCGTCAAGGGATTCTTTGCTGAAAATATCCAGTGCCTGTTCAAATTTTGACCTTTGTTTAGCTATGCGTCGATCGAACAGCTTGATCACCGGATCCAGATCCTCATATTGCTGGTCGATCATCAATTGCCCGGTAACCTGCAGGTCGCGAAGTCTGCCGGATCGTTTGAAAAGTTTATTGATCTCCCTGAGACTGCCTTTGGCATCGAAAACATCATCACTTATCAGATCGCTTAATCTTGCAAGCACACGAAGTCTTTTTACACTCAGGCGAAAATTGTGAATGGCCTCCACATCCTCCGGATCTCTGCACAAAAGGAGGTTTTCTTCAATGATCGACTTATGCTTTTGGAAATATGCAAGGATGTGGGATGGCATGGCGCGAAATTACAGAAATATGCGGAATAAACCGTCAACCATCAATCATCAATCGTCAACTGTCAACCGTCAACCGTCAACTAATTCAACACCCAACACTCAACACTCAAAACTATTTTCATATCTTCGGAGTGTAAATTTTCGATTATGGTTATCAAATGGTTTATCAGTCATCAATGGAAACAGGCACGCCGATCGCCTTTCTGGCAGAAGAGCCTTGTCCTTAATATAATTCTTGGGTTTTTTATTTTTCTGATCCTGCTGGAACTGCTTGGATTGGGACTCATGCTCAAGACCATTCTCTCTGAGGTGTATCCGGGCCGGGACCTGGTGGAGATCTTTAATGGCGCCCTTCTGTATTACTTTGCCATCGACCTCATCCTGCGATACCTTATGCAGTCTTTGCCTGTGATGGCGGCTCAGCCTTATTTTCATTTACCGGTTCGGAAAACGGTGATCGTGAACTATATACTGGCCAAGTCGATACTGTTTATTCTAAACTACCTGCCTTTGCTTGTGCTCATTCCCTGGGCGGTTAAAACTGTGGCTTTGGATTATTCCACCGTACAGGCACTGCAATGGCTGTTCGGGATCATATTCCTCATGTTTACCAATAACTTTATTATCGTTTACGTAAAACGACAGATATTTTCCCGTCCATGGATCGTGGCTGTCTTCGGCTTCATAGTAATTGGGTTTATTTTACTTGACTCGCT
>JAGLEK010000111.1 GCA_023145125.1 Bacteroidales bacterium
TTGTCGACAGGAACGCCACATACCAGCTGTGAATAGTTGATGATGGGATCGATCAGTCCGGACGTACCATAACTGCCTGTACTTTCTATATAGTAACAGTATTCATCGCCATTGATAAGGTTGGAGTCAACATAGAAAGGATCAGGGGTGGTGGCAACAGGGCTCCATAATGTACTACCCGGATCCATTTTGTAAATGGTGTAATATTCATTATTCCAGGGAACATTAAGATCCCAGCTCAATTCCAGGCGTTCATCAGTTTCGTAAATATCAAGATAGATGGTGCTTGCCTGCTGGCTTGATCCAATATATCCGAAAGACCAACTCAGGAAGTCAACTTTATAATTGTATGGAACGCTGCTCGTATTCAGGTTTACATTTTCATCGATATAAATAGTATCATTGAGCCCGGGGAAGCTTTCCACGAATTCAAAAGCCTGCCCACTCAATCCGGCTGCCCTGTGAAGTTCATAATAATATGGCCCCGGTATCTGAATGGTATCCAGTTCGGTGGGTTTCGACCATGCAATCCTCGCAAAGCCGATGCTAAGGCCTGCGCTGTCATTGCCGCTATTGGTGATAATGGGAAGGTCTTTTTTGAGGCTTGCACAAACTTCCTCAGAGGCATAACTTTCAGCGCCATCAATAAAAATGGCAATGACCATATAGCAATAGTCAAGGCCATTGATCAGGCCGCTGCCACCGCCATCATCTACGAAGGTAATATCATCAACAGTGGCCGTTTCATGTATCATGGAATATCCGGTATATTCCGGTACACCAGTTTCGCAATAGCCCGGAACGAACCCATAATATCCAATCCTTCTGTAAAGCTCGTACCTGGCGGCTTTTTGACAGGGGCTCTTGTTCCAGCCAAGGTGGATGGTATTGCCGATAGCCTCTGCAGTAAATCCATCCGGTGCAGGTCCGATAACGGTTATAGCAACGGTTTTCAATGCAACAAGGTTTACAGGCTGCCCGTCATCTTGTGCCTTGAAATAGGTGTAATAAGGCTGTTTGCGCACATGATTGCATACAGTTGGCCATGTAAAAGTTGTTGTTACAGTGTCGGCACCAATGGCAGGATCAGGATCTATCCAGGCCGGGCTATTTTCTACCTCAAATGGCCCGCCTGTGCCGCTAAGTTCAATAACATCACCGTCAGGATCTGTTGCCATCACATCGAAAATCAGGGTGTCTCCTGCTTCAACACATGTATCGCTGATGGAATGGATGACCGGAGGATGCTGGTCGGCGCAACCGATTATATTTATCTGCATATCACGTGTAATACTCCCTATCTTAATGCCACTGCGATATTCTTCAATAAGGATCGCGATATTGAATTCTCCCTGAATTGGTGGCATAACCCATAGAACATCGCCGGTAACAGGGTTAATGCCGATGCTGTCGGTTGCAATCGGCAAAGTATATCCGGGTATAGGCAGCCCGTCTGCACCGCGGCAGCTGATCAGCTTATATGCCAGGCTGTCGCCATCAATGTCAAAAGCTCCCGGATTGTGGATATATATCTGGTTTACGCATCCATTATCGATGGGAGGATTCAGTAATATGGGAGAATTATTCATCCCCATAAGCGGGTTGATGGTGAGGATGGTTTCAAGATATAAGGGGACATTTACTGAATTGGGAATATTCATCACACCAAAATTCCGGTTAGGATCTTCCAGGGATATCACATAGGTGCCCTGTGACGAATAGGTGTGGCGAGCCTGGGTGGCTCCCATTTCCGGCACATAGGCATATACGTTACGGCTGATGTCGTTACCGTAATTTATCTTTTGTGTTCTTGGCAGTTCACTGCTGGAGCCATCTCCCCAGGAGATCTCCAGAAATGGCCTGTCGGCAGGGGCAGAGGTACGCGTATAGGTGATGATGGTAATTTCATAGGTCAGGCCGGAAACATATTTGAATGTGATTTCTCCCGCCCGCTGATGCGTGGCAAAAGCAGAAGTTAAGCAGCTAAGCATTATCAATATCAGGACAATATGCTTTCTCATCATTGATCAATGTTGTTCAGGGCATCTCAAAATTAATAATAATCCTTAGAATAATGCACCACCGGCATGAAACATTATTATAATTTGATGTAACTTTGTTTATTGTTCAGTATTGGAGTAAGCTCGTATGTACATCCCCAACCCGGAAACAGAAAAAAAAGAGATCATCAATCGGTATCGCAACCTGCTCAGGGTTTGGTCGAAGCGGGAAAAGCCTGTCAATAAGAAACTGGTGCGTAAAGCATTTAACCTTGCCGTGGATGCGCATAAAGATATGCGCCGAAAGTCGGGTGAACCCTATATCTATCATCCCCTTGAAGTGGCCAGGATTTCAGCCGGTGAGATCGGGCTGGGTACAACATCCGTTATTTGTGCCCTTTTACATGATGTTGTTGAAGATTCTGAGTATACCCTGGCAGATATCCGGAGCTTATTTGGTGATACGGTAACCCGTATCATCGATGGGCTTACCAAGATAGGGGAGATATTTGAAAATCAGTCTTCTTCAATGCAAGCTGAGAACTTCAGGAAAATGATGCTTACCCTTTCTGTTGATGTCAGGGTGATCCTGATAAAGCTTGCCGACCGCCTCCATAATATGCGCACACTGGATGCCATGCCACGCGATAAACAATTAAAAATTGCATCCGAAACCCTGTACATGTTTGCCCCCCTTGCCAATCGCCTGGGCCTTCATGCCATCAAAAGCGAACTTGAAGACCTTTCATTGAAATTTCTGGAACCTGAGATATTCAATACGATATACAATAAGCTGGAAGAATCCCGTCCGGAAAGAAAGCGCTTCATCAACAAGTTTATCTATCCGATCAAGAAAGACCTGGCAGGCAAAGGAATGGATTTCAGTATCCTGGGCAGGGAGAAATCAGTATTCTCCATCTGGGAGAAGATGAAGAAAAAGGAGATCCCTTTCGAGGATGTTTTCGATCTCTTTGCCATCCGGGTTATTATTAACACGCCCCCCGAGCACGAAAAGGAGCAATGCTGGCGCGTGTATTCAGTGATCACAGATTTTTACAGGCCTAACCAGCAAAGGTTGCGTGATTGGATATCGCTGCCCAGGGCTAACGGCTATGAAGCATTGCATACGACGGTGATGAGCCGCACCGGTAGGTGGGTTGAAGTGCAGATCAGGACCACCCGAATGGATGAGATCGCGGAAAAAGGATATGCTGCACATTGGAAATATAAGGATGGGATCGATCGGGAAACCGGTCTCGATGAATGGCTGAGCAAGATCAGGGAGATGTTGCAAAGTGAAGATTCTGATGCCCTTGATTTTGTCGATGATTTTAAGCTGAACCTTTTCTCTGAGGAGATCTTCGTGTACACACCCCAGGGTGACCTCAAGAATCTTCCTGCCGGATCAACAGTACTCGATTTTGCCTACAATATACACTCACAGATCGGGAACCAGGCTATAGGTGCCAAGGTGAACCACGACCTGGTGCCCCTCAGCCATACACTGGTAAGCGGTGACCAGGTAGAAGTGATAGTTTCACAAAAACAGGTGCCCCACGAAAACTGGCTGGATTTTGTGGTCACCGCCCGGGCAAAGCACCGCATCAAGAAAGCACTCAAAGATGAATACCGAAAATACGCCGACGAAGGGAAACAAATGCTTGAAAACTTATTCGAGCAGCAAAAGGTGGAATTCTCCGAAGGTGTTGTCGCACGTTTTATGGAATATCTGGAATATCAATCCATTAACAAGATGTACTACGATTTTGTTAAAGGAAATATCACTCCCCCAAAGGTAAAGGCATTCACACAGCTATCGGATAAAGGAAGCTGGTTACGGTTTATCGGCCGTCCCTTCTCCAGGTCGAAGAATAATATATCGGTCAGTCAGGACCTGATCGAGAAGATGAAGCAAAAGCCTGAAACACTGGTCCTCAGCGATAATATTGAAGACATACGTTACGTGATCTCCAAATGCTGTAACCCTATCCCTGGCGATGATGTGCTGGGATTCATGAACCGGAAAGGCCGCATTATGATACACAGAACCAATTGCCCGACGGCCATTCAATCGATGTCGAGCCATGGAAACAATATCATCAAAGCCAAATGGAGAACCAATGAGTCGATCGGGTTCCTGACCGGCATCAAGATTAAAGGGGTTGATAAAAAAGGGCTTGTTAAGCAAATCTCAGAGGTGATCTACGACAAACATGGCCTTGGGATACGTTCCTTTCATCTTAATACACATGAAGGGCTCACCGATGCTGTTATTATGCTCTATATACAGAATACAAAAATCCTTAACCAACTGATCGATGACCTCAAGAGGATTCATGAAATTCAAAAGGTCAGCCGCATTGATAGAACTATTGTTTAGCTCAATCTGGAGTTCATGATCCTTTGAGAATAATCGTGTTTTTATTGGGGAGTATAGTACAGATTGTGGGCCAAAGCAGCAAAAAAATGGAACGGGGATTTACTGCTTTATCCATTTACCCTGTTCAAACAATCCCTCACTATTATAGATCAAATAAATATAAGTTCCGGTTTTAAGAGCGGTAGTATTAACCTCACCCCATTTCCCGTGAATTTTATTCGTTAAAACATGTTTTCCACTCATATCATACAACTCAAATTTGCTTTGTAGGTGCTGTGCTGCAATGCGTACTTCAATATGATTGTTGCCGGGATTAGGGAAAATAAGAGCTTCGCGCATTTTGATGGAAGGATTTTCATCTGTACCAACGAGCAATCCATCACTGTTTACTTTTAATATATATATGTCTCTTTCCATGTATTGGATTGCGTCATCATATCGGGTTCCTACCATTATGCAGCCTGCATCATTGGTTGCCTCGATACTATATAAATGATAATAAGCGTCGCCACCATACCAGTATTCCCAAATTGGAGTAAGGTCGGGATTAACTTTGATTAAATGATACCACGAATCTAATGAACTGTAGTAAGGATTGGCGAAATCAATATTTGACGTGCCGCCAACATATATGTTATCTTCATTTTTACCTAATCCATACAAATAGGCCGTGCGATCTCTCATATTCCCCTCAATTTTAAAGTAATTATAATCAATTGGGATATTATCTTCAGTAAGAGTAAGCACATTTATACTATAATCCGGTGTTGTTTGCGGCGGACCACCTTCACCACTAATTAGGATAATGGAATCATATAGTGATATTGAGGATATATAGCCGTATATCCAATATGGAACTCCTACAATATCTATACTATCTAAATTCTTACTTAGTTCATAGCGCTGTCCGGCTTGTGGAAGATCTGCAATTGCAAAACAATAGGCATAGTAACCAGATGTATCTGACTTCTCAAGAATATCGGTTGACATAGTTAGAGAAAATGGCAGGGTCATGAACTTTGAAACTAATGAATCTCCATCTCTAGATATTTTATAAAAAAATGGATCAAAATTATATGGACTAAACCCAACGGTATCTTCACGCATCGTATAGCCTGTTATAACAATGTTAGTGTCGGAATCAACGATTGATTTCATATATACAAACCAACGATCATTGGGAATATTAAAAACCCATTCGTTTAATGTAGTCAGATCACTATTTAATTGCATGAGCCATAAGTAAGCGCTATAGGATATTTGCGTATCAAATAAATCGTTTCCTAGAACAAAGAAAGCATCATTATAGATGTGAATATTATAAAACGAACATCCAATGGTATCTTGATGAATAGTTAATTCGTCAAGAAGTTCACCATTGCTGCCAATCTTGAATATATATCCGTCTGAATAATCTGCCTGAGAATTCTTAATTCTACCAACAAATGCAAAATTGCCATCCTGGTCCTCAATAACATCAAAGATCTCCTGATCTTTATCGTTTGATAATAAATATTCGAAAGTGTTTTGTGTAAATGAATTAGTAAATAGAATAATGAAGAGAAATGTGATAAGAACTTTTGGCATAACAATATGAGTTAAACCTGTGAAACCGAATTCGGTTTCACAGGTTGTTAAACATAATTTATAAATCGTTAGGCGGGTCAGAGCTTACATGCCAGATACCATATTTAATATCTGCATGATGCGACATAGCCCAATAGTTTGATCCATAAGCAGTCCAATCCTCTAAATAATACTTCAGAACACTGTGATCAACTGTTGGTTTCAATTGGTTTCCAATTGAGATCAAATTGCTTTTAAAGGATGATATTTCAGATGTTGAAATACAATCATGCACCAAAGTGTATTCCTGGTAATCTTCGAATAAGCATTCGCTTGAATTAGAAGCATGCTGACAACCAGTGGACCAATCCCATTCTACGTCAGTATAATAAGCGTTACCTACCGGATAAGCAATGTAATAATTAGCCAATTGAGCAATTTTGTCAGCAGCATCAAATCCTACACCTAATCCAGTGCCATCACATCTGCCAAGTTCCCAACCCCAGTACCAGGGATAATCGTTTCCTGAACCAAGGCTACCGGTCCCATCGGTTCCAAAGAATGAAGTAACATCAAGTGTTACCGTAGTTGCACCTGTCTCCTTCAAGGAAATGTCGGCAGCCATGAGTTGTTTTTCATTGGCAGTAATGGCATCGGAGTGGGCTGACAGGCTGTCAATGGTTTGATCGTATGCGGTTTGTACATCGGCCCACAATATCTGGCCATTTGTTACAGGTACTTCTATAGTAGAAGAGTCAATGAAAAATGTGCCATCAAGCTCCATGCTTGCATCCCCATAAGTTAGGTTTGATGTTGCTTCTATGTACCAGATGGCACTATCAATTTCCATTGGGTCAGTACCCGATTTCAGGGATGGATTCTCACGAAGCATGTCAACTTTATCCCTGAAAGCAAGAATTCTTTTTTCTAATTGGACATCTTTCTTTAGTTGCTCAATTTGGATACCGTTAAAGTCATCTTTGCTTTGCTTTTTCTTACACGAATAGGAAATTACAAATAATCCTGTTAAAAGTAAAGATGTAAATAGGCTCAATTTTAAAATTTTCATAATCTTAAGTTTTTGTTAAATGAAATATTTATTATTGAGCTGGGAAGACTCATGATTAATCGTTATTTTTGCCCTGGCCTCCTTTCTTTGTTAATTGGGTTTTTCATTTAGTCGATGTAATTATTCTATTTTCAATTAAAGGGGGTTTTTAATTGCTTCTATCCCCGTATTAAAAAATCTGACAGGAAAAAAATAATATATCTCCGGCAAATAGTAATGTGCTTTGGCGAGTGGTTCCAGTGATCTTAGTATAAACAGTAGCTATATATATTAATACTGAAAATATGTAGAAGGTAACCCTGTTCTGATCGTTTTTTTTTTTTTTTTGAAAGAGTTGTTATTCAGCGAGTTGAATATAAAATTTAGAATGATAATTTATGAAAACCCAGTATTCTAAAAAGTATATAAACTTTGCATAGAGGCCGGTAGCCTTTAAGTGTCACGGTTTTTTTCCTATACGCAGTTTGAGCGGATGCTGGAATATGGCAAAATGTTTTTATCAATTTAAACCTGCCGGAAGCCTGTGGAAAGAAGTCAAAAAATAAATTTATTTTTATTTATACCAAATTATAATAGATATTTTATTTAATTTTGAGGTTCGATTAAAATGTACTTCGATGAAAGATACGAATAAGGATACGTTGGAGCAGGTTAAAAAGATCTTCACGGATTATCTTGAGCAACGGGGACATCGGAAAACGCCTGAAAGATATACGATCTTAAAGGAGATTTATGCTACAGAGGGGCATTTCGATATAGAGACCCTTTATATACGCATGAAAAACAATAAGTATCGTGTCAGCAGGGCCACATTGTACAATACCATCGAATTGTTGCTTGATTGCAATCTCGTAACAAGGCATCAGTTCGGAAATAATTGTGCACAGTTTGAGCGTTCCTACAAGTTTAAAAAGCATGATCATTTTATCAATTCAAGTGATGGGAAAGTAATTGAATTCTCAGATCCGAGGATAGAAGATATCAAGGAGTATGTTGAGAAAACACTCAATGTTGAGGTTACCCACCACTCGCTCACATTTTACGGCCATATCAAACAATAAAAACCATTTCCATGAAATATCCATATGTGCGATGTTCATTTAAATCGTGGATGTTAATTATGGATATTCCGTCTTACCTTTGTAACCAAAATTATTGACAGATGAAAATTGATGTGCTTCTGGGTCTCCAGTGGGGAGATGAAGGTAAGGGGAAAATTGTGGATGTGCTAACCCCCCGCTATGATATTATTGCCCGCTTTCAGGGAGGGCCCAATGCAGGGCATACCATAATTTTTGAAGGAAAGAAATTCATACTGCATACAATACCGTCAGGGATCTTTTCGGAGAAGTCGAAAAATGTAGTTGGAAACGGGGTTATCCTCGATCCTTTTATCATGCAGAAGGAGTTGGAAAACCTCGACAGCCATGATATCCCTGCCCGGGACCGCCTGTACATTTCCCGCAAGGCACATCTGATCACTCCTTCGCATCGCTTGCTGGATGCTGTCTATGAAAAATCAAAAGGGAAGGAAAAGATCGGGTCTACCCTGAAAGGTATCGGTCCTGCCTATACAGATAAAATAGCAAGGCTTGGCTTAAGAACCGGCGACCTGCATGAAAGTGGTTTTCGCGACAGATATGATAAATTGCGTGATCGCCACCTACGAATCATAAAGGCTTATGGCAGCGAAGCAGG
>JAGLEK010000112.1 GCA_023145125.1 Bacteroidales bacterium
AAACTGTCTCTTGAAACCAAGACAACGGAGATAGGAACCTCACAAGAGCTGTTGGGGGAGCGCAAGGAAGACCTGGAGATCAAAAATAGTGAACTGGACGATATAGTTACAGAAACTGAGAAGGAAGAAGATGACCTGGTTAAACTGTCGGAAAAACAGCATGGTGTAATTGATGATCGCCTGTTGACAGCCTATCACCGCATCAGGAAAAATGCCCGCAATGGCCTCGCTGTTGTGAAGATTGAAAGGGATGCCTGTGGTGGTTGCTTCAATAAGATCCCCCCGCAACACCAACTTGATATCAGGATGCATAAAAAGATTATTGTTTGTGAATATTGCGGCCGTATTCTTGTCGATGATGATATCGCTACAGCAGTTGATGCAAACTTTTAAGGAGTAATTAAAAAATTTTCAGGGGTGTGAACATCAGTTTACACCCCTTTTTTTTATCTTTATGTTTCTTATTACGCTAAAATGAAACGTTTTCTCTGGCTCTTCTTATTGCTTATATGTTTGCAATCCAGTGGGCAGTATGATTATTCCTCAAGATGTGTGGAAGCACATGCACACATAACATCCCTGAGGTTCGATGATGCCGGCATATTGCTGGAAGCAGAGCGGGCCGAAAACCCTGAGAACCTCATTCCGGTTATGCTCGATAATTATATCGACTTTCTTACGATCATCATCGGGGAAGATGAGGCGGTCTTTGACAGCCTGGAAAATTTGCGTCCTGAATGGGCCAGGCAATTGAAAGATAGCGATAAGGATTCTCCCTGGTATCGCACACTGAATGCTCAGATGAACCTCCAGTGGGCATTCGCCCGGCTAAGGTTTGGAGAGTATTTTACTGCAGCCCGTGAGATCAGGAAAGCATATCTGCTCCTGGAGGAAAATCAGAAATTGTATCCCGGATTTTTACCGGATAAGGTTGGGCTTGGGATTGTTTATGCCCTCATTGGATCCATTCCCGACAACTATCGCTGGATAGCCAATCTTTTTTCAATGTATGGTTCTGTGGAACAGGGCAGGTTGGAATTGTATGAGGTTCTGGTCAGGGCTGAGCCAGAGGGATACCCTTATCTCAGAAATGAAGCATTGTTCTTTCTTAGCTTCCTGGAGCTAAACCTTCAGCCGGATAAGAACAAAGCACAGGATTTATTAGCATACTACCGCGGCGATGATTCCCGAAACCTGATGCTGGTATTTGCCAAAGCCAGAATATTAATGCTTACCGCACATAATGATGAAGCTATATCACACTTGCTCGAATACCCGAAAGGAGAAGGGTACTATCCGTTTTATCACCTTGATTTCCTGACAGGCCTCGCCAAACTAAACCGCCTTGACGATGATGCAAACCTTTTCTTTCTCCGGTTTACAACAAACTTTAAAGGCAATGCCTATGTGAAAGAAGCATACCAGAAATTGGCGTGGTATTGGCTGCTGCAGGGCAATGTGGATAATTATCACGATTATATGACAAAGGTTCGCTTGTACGGCGATGATTATACGGATGGGGATAAGCTGGCAATGGCTGAAGCGCAATCGGGCGAAATACCGAACCTTTGCCTCCTTAAGGCACGCCTGCTTTTTGATGGCGGGTATTATCATTTCGCCGATAGCGTGCTGGATTGTTCCGATTGTCAAATGTTCAGTGATCGTGACAAGATCGGGTTTCCTTACCGGAAAGGCCGCATTGCCCATGCATCGGGTGAGTACGACCTGGCAATATACTGGTATGATCAGGCCATGGAGCTGGGCCGTGAACAAGCATATTACTTTGCTGCCAATGCTGCTCTGCAAGCCGGGAACATCCGGGAATCACAGGGGGATTTCGAGCTGGCAGAGATTTATTTTAAGAAATGCCTGAAAATGCCAACAAAAGAATACAGAACCAGCATCAATCAAAAGGCCAGGGCAGGCTTAAACAGGCTTCAGGATAAACGCAAGGCCCTGCATTGATATTTCCTAATCAGCGGTAAAAACGTGCAAAGGCTTTTGCTTTGTAAATAACAAACAGGCCGATCAGGGTTTTTATAAGCCCGTTCAACCAGATCATATTACCGCTAATGGTGAGCTCCCCTTCCATTGTAACAGACCTTACCATGCTTGTCAGGAAATTCGACAGGCCGGTGATAGCGGTAATCCCGCCAACAATGATCAGGGCATACTCGAGAGCAGAAGATGAATTGAGGTCAATTAAAATGTCAGAAGGATCAAGCCACTTGCTGATCTCCCTGGAAATACCTCTTGCCTTGAAAATAAATATGAAGGCTGCCGCCAGATAGATTACGATGGTTGTAAGGTAAATGAAGAAATAATAAAATTCATTATAGCCTTGCCCTTCTATCAACTGAAAAAGTCCGGTTATGAAAAATTGTATATAATCAATTGCCTTGATAGTTAGCGAAATACCGGCTATAATGCAAATAATTTCAATGATCTGCTTTTTCTCCATAAGACTTATTCAGAATGTAAATGTAATGATATTTATATAAGTGTAGATAATAAAAAAACCGCCACTGATTTTCCGGGGCGGTTTCCTGTATATGAGTTGAAGTGTTTTAGAAACGTGTTCCGAAAGTTATCATGAACCTGTGATCTGTAAGCTCATTTTCTGCCGGGTTAACATTAATATTTTCTGTTCCGTAGAAATAATAATCCTCTACTTTCCTGGTGAAAACATAAGCAAAGTCGATGTAATAGAATTTCTCCTTGTATCCGATACCTCCTGAGTATGCGGTCAGGGCGCCATCATTGATGCCGGAACTGTATGGGCTGTTCTGGTAGGCATACCCGGCACGAAAGCTGAATGCACCGCTTCTCCATTCAGTCCCCAGCTTGTAATTGTGTCCCTTGACATAGCTTGTGCTGATATCATTGTTTTCATTAAAGTAGCCATAGTCATAGGATCTGAACTTTGCGTTGGAATAATCTACATATTCGTACTCGCCACTGATGAGCCCGTGTTTGCCTATGATAAAGGCAAGGCTGCCCTGTAATCTCAATGGCGTGGTTAGTTTATAGCGATAACTCCCATAAGGAGAAGCCTGTGAATAATAATCCCCATTGTCGAAATAAGACTCCATATATCGGTCCCAGTAGTCGCGCATATTATACCATGATGGAGTATGGACAGCTCCTCCTATCCTGATAAAATCAGCCGGGCGCAAAATGAAACCAAACTTCATATTGAATCCGGTTCCCCTGGTCTCCAGCCGGTCATAAATATTGAAGCTGTTGAAATCATAGATGGTGTCAGCAATATCGGCCTCGTTGTATGTTGACCTTTCAAAGTACCTGATCCATGGGATGTTGAGCGACATTCCTAAATATAGAATATCCTGGTAGTTGGTTCCAAAGCCAAAGGACCATTCATTCATAGATCCCCATTGCTCAAGGATCTTTCGTTGCTGTATTCCTCCGTTTGGTATTGGGGAAAAATAAGTGCTTGCTGAGGTGTCTGCATCCAGCAGGTAGGTCCACCAGGCAGGATAAAGGTCGAAACCATATAATCCGCCACGGTTGTTCTCAATGTCTTTGTAATATATTCCATCAGCATATTGTACGTAAGTATCCAGCAATGAATTCTCCGTGTTGTCGCCGGCCATTATCGTGCGTCTGTTAAAATCGTTCAGCCGGTTAATTCCCATGGCAAACTGAAAGTGCCTGAAGCCGGGCTGGTTGGATCTGCTGCTTAGCCTCTTGGTGTACACATAGCCGGCATTCGCAACTGCAAAATTTGTTCTGGAATCACTGCCGGCATATCCATTATATATTGAATTACTGCTTCCGACATGAACAGAAGGTGTAAATGTGAATTCTGAGCTCTTGTAGATTCCCAGCCCACCGGGGTTGGTGCTCAATACCGTAAAATCTCCCCCCAGGGCGCCAAATGCCCCGCCCATGGCCATATATCTTGCCGTTCCACCTGTAAAAAGCTGGGAATAGCGGAGAGCATCGTCGGCATTTTGGGAATAGCCTTGTATGCTTACAAGCGTAGCTATGAATAATGTGAAAATATACTTTTTCATTTCTTCTTCTGCTTCAGATTAAGTGATTGTTTTAGCGCCTTCCTCCTCTGCTGCCACCGCCACTACTACCACCGGAGCTTCTGCTGCCACCACCC
>JAGLEK010000113.1 GCA_023145125.1 Bacteroidales bacterium
GCCGGCATTTTTCAGAATGTCTTTTTTCGCTGGTCACTTTCTGCTGCAGCTATTATTTTATTTGCCCTGTTTGGGTTTGAGCAATACCTGGTACTTGACAAGATCAATCGTTTGGAAACCCAATATCAAAATATTCCAGAGGCTAAATTTGGCAGGCAGGACATGAACACCTTTAACTCCTGGGGAATCCGGAAGCTCAGGAATATTAATCATCTCAAGGCCAATAATAAAGAGTTACTTGAAAAAATAAGCTCAGTAACCAATAACATTTAAAACAAGAACGCCATGAAAACAAAATATTTGATCTATATGATTCTGCTACTGGGCTTTATCCTTAGCAGCTGCCGCGAAATCACCGTTAAAACAACCATTAATAATGACGGGTCTTTTACAAGAGTTGTCACTATCAGGGGTGATTCCGCTGACGTGATTAAAACGAATTTGCCATATCCTATAGACAGCAGTTGGGCGAAGGAATTTGCCAGGGACACTTCAGACTCAACCAAATATATCTGCACATACACCAAATTCTACAAAAGCGATGATTTGCTGAATGCAGAGATGCATAATGATACCAGCTGGAAAAGTCAAATTCAACGGGATGTAGAGATTTCAAAAAGGTTTATGTTCTTCTACTCCTTCATTACGTATCACCAGGTACACAAAGCAGCAAACCCATTTAGTGAAGATTACCATGGATATATTAATGAGGAGGATTTGCTGTGGATTTCAGGAGTAAAGGCAGAATTGAACAGGAAAGATAGTATCCGTAGCGACAGTGCCTTTGTTAGCTTAGACAACTATTATAAACATGTCCTTGTTGTTGAAATTATTGATGCCCTGAAGAATGGACTCCGTCAGCTCAATGATCCTGATCTTAATAATATAGACCCGGCAATGTACAAAGACAGTATTGCTGCAAATGCTATAAGCTGGTCTAACGAAAAATATGAAAATTCAATTGATGCTCTTATTCGCTGGACAGGAAATTCGGAATTGGCTCGCCTTCATAATATCGAACCTTCAATTTTTGAGGAGCTTGAGATAAAGGATGACTATGCGGACAAGGTATTCTTTGGAAACGAATACACGCTTGAGGTGGAGATGCCCGGATTGATCACCGAAACCAACTCCACGGTGATGCATGGCAATACTGTAAGCTGGCCTATTGGAACGATGAGTTTCTTTTTTGAAGATTATGAAATGAATGTGGAATCCCGTGTTGTGAACTATTGGGCATTTATTATAAGTGGAATTATTGTTCTTCTGTTGCTCATCGCTGTTATTGTGAAGATTTTTAGATAAATAGCTGGTTGCTGGTTTCTGGCTACTGGTTGCTTCGTGCACCGTCCGCGTGTCGCCGTAGCTTTAGCGAAAGCGGAACACTCAAAACTCAAAACTTAAAACTTAAAATTGTATCCCCTATATTTGTGGTTTCCGGATGATAGATACCACAATAATGATCCTCCTTGATAAGCCCTTAATTTCAGATTTTGTAAAACAGAGTATACGTGATGGCCATTTTCAGGCATTGGATACAGGCAATGTTATTGAGCCCGGAGAGATCAAGCTTCTACACGATGAAGATGTTATCGACAACATGCGTAATAATCCTGCTGTAAATCTTCACACCACTTCAGAAAATGCCTTGAAGTGGGTCTATAACAATCTTGCTTTTACCGGGCTGCCGGAGAAGATCAACATGTTTAAGGATAAATATGCTTTCAGAAAGCTCCTATCGGACATGTATCCTGATTTTTTCTTCAGAAAAGTTCATGTTACAGAACTGGACAGTATTGATATCAGTGCATTTCCCAGGCCCTTTATCATTAAGCCGACTATAGGGTTTTTCTCCATGGGGGTTCACAAAATTTTTGATGAGGGTGGCTGGTCAGTCGTTAAAGAAAAGATCAGGGCAGAAATATATGAGATCCGCTCCATCTATCCCAATGAAGTCCTTAGCCTCGACACCTATATCGTAGAAGAATGTATCAGCGGGGCTGAATATGCGTTCGATGCATATTTTGATGGTGATGGCAAAGCTGTTATCCTTGGTGTTCTTGAACATCCTTTTTCAGGAGAGGGGGATGTCAGCGACAGGGTATACAATACCTCTGCTAAAATTGTTGGTGCCAATCTTGGGGTTTTTGACGAGTTCCTGGCACAGCTTCAAAAACGGGCTTCCCTGAAAAACTTTTCGCTGCATGTGGAAGTCAGAATTGATGACGTTGGCAGTCTTGTCCCCATTGAAGTCAATCCTTTGCGTTTTGGTGCCTGGTGCACCTCCGCAGATCTTACGCATTATGCTTTTGGCTTTAACCCATATGCATATTATATAAACAGCATAATGCCTGACTGGACCGGCATTTTACCGGCCTCTGATGAAAGCATTTACAGTATTATCATACTGGACAATTCAACCGGCTATTCAGCAGATAAGATCAAGGGTTTTAATTATGATAAATTACTTTCCAGGTTTAGCTCCCCACTTGAATTAAGGAAGATCAATTACCATGAATACCCGCTTTTCGGCATACTGTTTACAAAGACAGAACCGGGC
>JAGLEK010000114.1 GCA_023145125.1 Bacteroidales bacterium
CGTGCCGGCGACATCCCGCACTCGATGGCCTCGATCGAAAAGGCCAAAACCGTACTTGGATATGATCCGGAGTATGATGCAGCCGGCGGATTCAGGGTAGCATGTGAATGGTATTTTGAAAACATCAGATAGGTATCGGGTACAAGGTGCACGGTACAAGAACCCGAACCCTTCTTGCACCCTGAACCCTGTCCCTTGAACCCAACAATGAATGGTAAATGATAAACGGTACATGTAAAATGCCGAATGCCAAATGGACAATGAAGACAAGCCCCATAGGGGCTGAATATCGATAGAAAAATAAGCATAAAACAATCCCGGCGTCCTGTAGGGGTGCGACAGGAAGGAAATAAATAGCAATTTTTAAAGATGATTATTAAAGCTCTGCAGAAGTTATATTACAAGCCACCTGTATATTTTGTCAGACATTTTAAGGTTAGAAGGCTTAAATCTAAAAGCAATGTTATCTTTAAAGAGTACCTGTCTAAAAATGTGGAAAGGAAGTTGCAAATAGGTTGTGGCAACAATGTGCTTGAAGGCTGGTTAAATACCGACCTGCTCTACAAGAAAAATGAGGTTGCGTACCTTGATGCAGGAAACCCATTTCCACTTCCAAACGATACTTTTGACTACGTCTATTCAGAGCATATTTTCGAACACCTGAATTTCAAACAAGGGCTTAATATGCTTCGTGAATGTTATCGCATTCTCAAGCCCGGTGGCCATCTCAGGCTTGCAACACCTGATATGGATTTTTTAATGGCTCTGCACAATGAACCCCAAAAGGCTATTCACCAAGAATATATAAAATGGTCCACAAACAGGTTCATTTCCGATATTTCGAACAACTTTGAAGAAAATGAATACCTGCCTGTCTTTGTGATCAACAATTTCTTCCGCGACTGGGGGCATCAGGTCGTAAATAATTACGAAAGCCTTGAACTCATATTTAAAAAAGCCGGCTTTTCGAATATTAGCAGACAAGAAGTCGGGAAAAGCAATATTAAGGAATTTGACAGGGTTGAAAAACATGGGGAGATCATTCCGGATGAATTTAATGAGCTGGAGACGCTTGTAGTGGAAGCTGTTAAACAGACTATGTGACTATGAGACTTTGTGAAAATGGAGAAAATTATAAAGGGCACATGGTAAATGGTACATGTAGAATGCGAAATGGACAATGAAAAATGACATAAACAACTAAAAGATATGCCATACCTATCTGTAGTAATCCCGTTGTACAAATGCAGCGCAGCCATTCCCGAACTGACGCAGAGACTGGAAACATCCCTGCCTGAGATCCATGAAGATCATGAGATCATCTTTGTGAATGATGGCAGCCCTGAGAATGATTGGGATATTGTGAAAATAATGGCTGTAAAGAATCCGAAAATCAAGGGTATTAATCTTTCCAGAAACTTTGGGCAGCATTATGCCATCACAGCCGGGCTGGAACATGCTACGGGTGAATGGATCGTGGTTATGGATGGCGACCTGCAGGATCAGCCGGAAGAGATCAAAAAGCTTTACGATAAAGCAAAGGAAGGATATGATATTGTTCTCGGCCGGCGAATGCATCGCAACGATGGCTTTTTCAAAAAATTGTTCTCAAAATTGTTTTATCATCTTTTCAGCTACCTGACAAACACCCGGCAGGATGCCAGCATTGCAAACTTTGGCATATACAGCCATAAGGCCATTGGCGCCATACTTTCCATGAAAGACAGCATCCGCTATTTCCCCACTTTGATCCAATGGGTGGGTTTCAGGAAAACGGCTATTGAAATTGAGCATGACAAACG
>JAGLEK010000115.1 GCA_023145125.1 Bacteroidales bacterium
AGTATTTCAAGTACTTCAAGTATTTTATTACTAAATTTGCATCCTCAAATAATAATCCAATGTCATATACAAAAGAAGATATACTTGAAGCACTAAAAAGCGTGCTATATTTCCCGAAGCACGATAGCATCGTAAACCTCGATATGGTTCGCGATATAAGGCTTGATGGCAAGAAAGTGAGCTTTGCCATTTTCTTTCCCGAACGGGATGAACAAAATGAGAACATCGTCAGGCAGGCAGCCATCAGCGCGATCATCAATAATGTTGATACGGAGGCAGAGGTAGATGCTGAGATCCGTTTCCCGTCGGACCCGCTCGCCAGGATCAAAAATATTATCGCAGTTGCATCAGGCAAGGGTGGCGTAGGGAAATCAACCGTTGCTGCAAACCTGGCAATAGCACTGGCTAAGCAAGGATTCAAGACCGGCATCATGGATGCTGATATTTACGGGCCGTCGATCCCGCTAATGTTTGATGTGGTAGATGCCAAACCCACCGTTAAGGAGGAGCACGGACAGCAGTGGATCATTCCGGTGGAGAAATATGGTATTAAAGTGTTGTCGATCGGGTTCTTCGTGGATTCAGCACAGGCACTGATCTGGCGCGGCCCCATGGCATCCAACTCACTCAAGCAGCTTCTGAATGAAACAGAATGGGGGGCACTCGATTATCTCGTGATCGACCTTCCACCGGGTACAGGGGATATTCAGCTGACCCTCGCACAGGACTTCAAAATAACCGGTATCGCTGTGGTCACAACCCCTCAGGAGGTTGCCCTCGCAGATGCCCGCAAGGCCCTCAGCATGTTCAACCAGGAAAAGATCAGGATCCCAATCCTCGGGCTTGTGGAAAATATGTCGTATTTCACCCCCGCCGAGCTGCCTGAGAACAAATATTACATTTTCGGCCGTGAGGGAGGTAAAGAGCTGGCAGAAAAGACCGGTGTTCCCCTGCTGGGTGAGATACCACTGGTGCAAAGCATCCGCGAATCAGGTGATGACGGAGCCCCTATCACCCTCGATGAGTCTTCACCGGTAGCAGAAGCCTTCATGCAAATGGCCAGGAATATCGATAATGTTATCAAAGAAAGAAAATTATAAATAAAGATCCTTCAAAACGCAAATATGATGAGCCAAACAGATAAAGAAGCAACCAAACAAAAAGTACTGAACGTTCTGGAACAGATCCGCCCGTACCTTCAGAATGATGGCGGCGACATTGAATTCGTTGAGCTGACTGACGACATGATCGTTAATGTAAGGCTGACCGGGGCATGCGGTTCCTGCCCATACAGCACTATGACACTTAAGAATGGTGTTGAAACTGCCGTCGTTAAAGCTATTCCGGAAATCAAGTCCGTAGAGTCCGTATAAGGTTCTCAGGACAGATACCTTGCCACAATCGGCATCCTTCTTCCCATGCCAAAGGCTTTGGAAGAAACACGCAAAATTGGCGGGGTCTGAAAACGCTTATATTCACTGGTATTGACCAGTTTCAGTATCCTTTCGACAATAGTTTTTTCAAAGCCCATGGCGATAAGTTCCTTTGGCCCTTTACGCTTTTCAACATATTGGAACAGTATCTCGTCAAGGATATCATATTCAGGCAATGAATCAGAATCTTTCTGATCGGGCCTGAGTTCGGCTGATGGAGGCTTTGTGATGCTATGCTCCGGTATTATCTCAGTATCCTTATTAATATACCGGGCAAGCCTGAAAACTTCCGTTTTATAAACATCCCCCAATACGGAGAGGCCACCGTTCATGTCCCCGTATAAGGTACTGTATCCGACTGCAGCCTCGCTTTTATTGGAGGTATTGAGTAGAATATGGCCAAACTTATTCGACATGGCCATCAGGATGACACCCCGGATGCGGGCCTGTATATTCTCCTCTGCAATACCAAAGGGAAGATCACCAAAAACCTGTTGCATGGTTTCATCAAGGGTATCGAAGGCATTCTCAATACTGATCAGGTCGTACGGGGATCCAAGATTATTTGCCAGGGCAATTGCATCGTTTACCGAATGTTCGGAAGAAAATGCAGACGGAAGAAGAACAGCCCTCACATTTTC
>JAGLEK010000116.1 GCA_023145125.1 Bacteroidales bacterium
GGATACAACAGCAGCCATGCCGGCAACTTATCAATGAAAAGTGGCGGTAAGATCATTATTACCCGGCGCTCAGCTATGTTAGGCTGGTTGCAGCCCGAAGATCTTGTTATAATCGACCTGGAAGAAGAAGATGCCCACAGTGGATTGATCGCCAGCACCGAATCAAATGTTCATCGCAACATTTATAAAAATACCGATGCTATGGCTATCGTACATGCCCATGCACCCGCAACTACAGCTCTTTCCATGATAGAAGATGAAATTACATGCATTGATGGCGAAGGAATGTTTTTATATAAGAAGATCCCTGTGGTGGAATGCGATATCCCTGTAGGCTCTTATGAAGTAGCTGAAAAAGTAGCTCCGGCTTTAAAAAATTACCCTGCAGTAGTGGTCAGGGCGCATGGTGTCTTTGCCAAAGGTGTTACCCTCGAGGATGCGCTGGGTGTTTTAACCGGTGTTGAGCAGGCGGCTGACATTATTTATCGTGTAAAACTGTTGGGGCAGCCCTTAAAACGTGATTATTCAAAAGAAAAAGGATTTACAAATTGGTAAAAAATGAAATAGTTGTTTCCAGAAAAGTGCTGGTTCCATTTATATTGATCACCAGCCTGTTTGCGCTATGGGGTTTTGCAAATGATATAACAAACCCTATGGTGGCCGCATTTAAAACGGTAATGGAAATTTCAAACGCAAAAGCTGCATTGATACAGTTTGCTTTTTACGGCGGATATGCAACCATGGCAATACCTGCAGCGCTGTTTGTAAAAAAATACAGCTATAAAAAGGGGATCCTGGTCGGGCTGGCTTTATATGCCACCGGGGCATTATTGTTTTATCCGGCAGCACAATTCGAGATGTTTGGTTTCTTCCTGGTGTCGCTTTATATCTTAACTTTTGGTTTGGCCTTCCTTGAGACTACTGCCAATCCTTACATCCTGTCGATGGGCGATGAAAAAACGGCCACCAGGAGATTGAACCTGGCTCAATCGTTTAATCCGGTTGGCTCATTGTTCGGCATGTTTGTCGCCTCCAGCTTTATCCTTACTGCATTGGAATCTGATGTACGGAATGAGGCCGGAGACCTGGTTTTCAATACGCTCAGTACCGCTGAAAAAGCAGCTATCCGCACCAATGATCTGGCGATTATTCGTGATCCATACGTGATATTGGGATTTGTAGTAATTCTGATGTTCATCATTATTGCCATTTCGAAAATGCCGGTACGTAAAAATGCCGACCATTCAGTCCATCCTATGATATCCTTCAGGAGGTTGATTAAAAACCTGAAATACAGGGAAGGGGTTATTGCCCAGGTATTTTATGTTGCTGCTCAGATAATGTGCTGGACTTTCATCATTCATTATGCTGATAATCTGGGCATCCCTAAAGCGCAAGCTCAAAATTATAATATAATTGCCATGGGAATATTCCTGGCCAGCAGGTTTATCAGTACCATGCTGATGAAATATATGAATTCCAGGCTGTTACTGACAATATTTGCATTGGGTGGGATGGCAACGATTTCAGGAACAATATTAATTCAGGGTATGGGTGGCCTGTACTGCCTGATTGCAACATCTGCATTTATGTCGTTAATGTTCCCAACCATTTATGGGATTGCCCTTGAAGGCTTAAGAGATGATGTTACCCTGGGTGCTGCCGGGTTGGTGATGGCAATTGTGGGCGGTGCCTTAATGCCCCCATTACAGGGAGCGATCATTGACATGGGAACTGTTGCCGGGATGCCGGCGGTAAATTTCTCATTCATATTGCCATTTATCAGTTTTATAGTAATTGCCATTTATGGTTATCGAACATTAAAAGTCCATGTAAATAATTATTGATCAATACGCTTAAAAAATTAAATATATGACCTACCCAAAAATAGGAATACGCCCAACCATCGACGGCAGAGAAGGCGGCGTTAGGGAATCTCTTGAAGAGCAAGTGATGAATATGGCTGAATCAGCAGCGGCATTTTTGTCTGACAAGCTGAAATATCCAAACGGAGAAGCAGTAGAATGCATTATTGCTGATTCATGTATTGGTGGCGTTGCAGAAGCTGCAGCCACGGCATCTAAATTTGAAAAAGAAGGCGTTGGCGTATCATTAACAGTAACTCCGGCCTGGTGTTATGGCAGCGAAACCATTGACATGAATCCGTCCATCCCAAAAGCCATTTGGGGATTTAATGGTACTGAAAGACCGGGTGCAGTTTACCTGGCAGCTGCCCTTGCCGGCCATAACCAAAAAGGATTGCCTGCCTTTGGCATCTATGGAAAAGATGTTCAGGATGCCGGGGATACAAGTATCCCGGAAGATGTACAGGAGAAGCTGTTGAGATTTGTTAAGGCAGGCCTGGCTGTTGCCATGATGAAAGGCAAATCATATCTTTCCATGGGGGCTGTTTCCATGGGGATTGCAGGATCAATTGTCGATGCTGACTTCTTCCAGGAATACCTTGGCATGCGCAATGAGTATATCGATATGACCGAATTCCTCCGTAGAATTGATGAAGAGGTCTATGATACAGATGAGTTTGAAAGAGCTTTAGCCTGGACAAAAGAAAATTGCAAAGAAGGAAAAGATTATAATAAAACTCCTAAATCCGGTGATGAAAAGAATGCCGAATGGGAAAAAGTAGTGAAAATGGCCATTATTGCCCGTGATTTGATGGTGGGCAACCCAAAGCTCATCGAAAAGGGTTTTGGTGAAGAAGGGCTGGGACATAATGCCATACTGGCCGGATTCCAGGGCCAACGCCAATGGACCGATTACCAACCCAATGGCGACTTCCTCGAAGCCATACTTTGTTCATCATTCGACTGGAATGGAAAACGTGCCCCCTATCTCGTTGCTACGGAAAACGATTCTCTGAATGGGGTTGTAATGTTGTTTGGATATCTGCTAACCAATACAGCGCAAATGTTTTCCGATATACGCACATTCTGGAGCCCTGAAGCGATAGAAAGAGTTTCTGGCATTAAACCGGAAGGAATGGCAGCAGATGGATTGATCCATTTAATTAATTCCGGCGCATCTGCGCTTGATTTTTCAGGACAGCAGGAAATCGATGGAAAGCCTGCAATAAAACCGTTCTGGGACATCACTGATGAAGAAGTAGGGAAATGTTTGAATGCCAGCTCATGGTGCCCTGCCATCACTGAATATTTCAGGGGTGGCGGGTTCTCATCCGAATTTCTCACCAGAGGCGGAATGCCGATCACTATTTCCCGGATAAACCTTGTTAAAGGGATCGGGCCGGTCCTGCAAATTGCCGAAGGCTATACAGTTAACTTACCAGAGGAAATGAATAAAATCCTGACCGAAAGGACAAATCCAACCTGGCCGACAACCTGGTTTGCCCCCCGCTTAAACGGAAAGGCTGCTTTCAAAGATGTGTATTCAGTAATGGCCAATTGGGGAGCCAACCACTGTGCTTCCAGCTACGGGCATATTGGTGCTGATCTGATCACATTGGCTTCAATGCTCAGGATCCCGGTAAATATGCATAATGTTGATGATGATAAGATCTATCGCCCCGGAGCATGGGGCATGCATGGAATGGATAAAGAAGGTGCCGATTACAGGGCTTGTAATAATTATGGGCCATTATACCGTTAAAATGAAAATTAAAACTGTTTTATTGTTCTTAATTGCATCGGTGGCATTCAATGCTTGCCGGCAAGCCCCAAAAGAAGAACCAAAGCTGCCCAACATCATTTACATCCTTGCCGATGACCTCGGTTATGGCGAATTAGGCTGTTACGGACAGCAAAAGATCGAAACCCCTAATATTGACAAACTCGCTGAGACCGGCATGCGTTTTACGCAACATTATTCCGGTTCCCCGGTCTGTGCACCTGCCAGGTGCAATTTACTTACAGGGGTGCACCCCGGCCATGCATTTATCAGGGGTAACTACGAATGGGGAAGCCGTGGGGATGTATGGAGTTATGAGGCAATGATCAATGACTCTACACTTGAAGGGCAGTATCCCCTACCCGATAGTACGATCACAATAGCAAAGTTGCTTCAGGAAGCCGGTTATGTTACAGGAATGGCCGGTAAATGGGGCCTGGGAGCACCCCACACCAATAGCATCCCAAATAAAATGGGATTTGATTTCTTTATCGGGTACAACTGCCAGCGCATTGCCCACACCTACTATCCTGTGCATCTTTATAAAAATGAAAACAGGATATACCTGAATAATGATACGGTTAAACCTCATCTGGGTCTGGAAGAAGGTGCCGATCCCTATGATATGGCAAGCTACAGCAAATTCAATTTGAATGACTATGCTCCCGATGTGATGCAAAAGGAAGTACTCTCTTTCATTAGCGAGAATAAGGACAGGCCATTCTTTTTATACTATGCCACTCCAATACCACACCTCCCGCTCCAGGCTCCGCAAAGATGGGTAGATC
>JAGLEK010000117.1 GCA_023145125.1 Bacteroidales bacterium
GTAATTTTACAAGCCACAGCAGCTACTTTGCTGTAGCATAAAGATTAAGAGAAGAATAATGGGTGAACAAAAGAAAAAACTATTCAGCGAATTTCCGCCGGTGAGCACCTCCGATTGGGAAGCTATGATAAAAAAAGACCTGAAAGGCGCTGACTACGAGAAAAAGCTGGTATGGAATACCCGGGAGGGCTTCAATGTTAAACCCTATTACCGGGACGAAGACCTTCAGGGGATAGATGCCGCTGCCACACTGCCCGGAGCATTTCCCTTTGTGAGGGGGAACAAGGTGAAAGGCAATGATTGGTATATCAGACAGAATATCCGTGTTAATAAGGTCGAAGCGGCAAATAAAAAAGCCCTGGATATACTGATGAAAGGCGTCAACTCGCTGGGATTTGTCCTGGACGATAATAAGGAATACAGCAAAGAGGACCTCGATGGCCTGTGCCGTAATATCTTTGCCGAGATCGTTGAGCTGAACTTCGTTTGTGGCCGGCAAGCCGAAAACATAGCCGGCCTTTACCTCGATCTTGTACAGCAATACAACCGCGACTTCCGGAAGGTACATGGGTCGGTGAATTTTGACCCCCTGGGCAGGCTCGTGATCAAGGGTAATTATTATGATTCTTTCGATGAGGACTTTGAGCGTTGCCGCAGGTTGATAAACCTCACCACCAATCTTCCGAACTTTAGTGTGATCACCGTCAATGGCAGGAATTTTCACCATGCGGGATCCTCCATTGTGCAGGAGCTTGCCTTCAGCCTTGCTGCGGGGGCAGAATACCTCACACAACTTAGCGAGCGAGGGCTGTCGGTGGACAAGGTGGCAACTGGCATGCGCTTTAACTTTTCCATTGGCCCCGACTACTTCATGGAGATGGCCAGGATCAGGGCAGCGAGGCAGCTGTGGGCCAACATAGTGAAAGCTTACGGCCCAAGCAGCGACGATATTGCCCGTATGAGCATCCATAGCGAAACAGCATCCTGGAATATTACCGTTTACGACCCTTATGTGAACATGCTCAGGACCACGACGGAGTCGATGTCGGCGGCCATTGCCGGAGTCGATTCACATATCGTCAGGCCATTCGACGGAGCATTTTCAAAACCCGATGAATTCAGCGAGCGCATTGCCCGGAACCAGCAGCTGCTGCTAAAAGAAGAAGTTTATCTTGATAAGGTTGCCGATCCCGCAGCCGGATCTTATTATATTGAAAGCCTCACCGACCAAATGGTGCAGGAGGCCTGGAAGATCTTCCTGGAGATTGAAGAAAAAGGTGGTTATATCGAAGCAGTGAAATCAGGATATATACAGCAAAAGGTCAGGGGAAATGCGGAAGCCATGGACAAGGCCATCGCCACGCGTAAGATGAGCCTGCTGGGGACCAACCAGTATCCTGACTTCACCGAAAGGATTGAAAAGTACATTCCTGCAGAGGTCTTCAAGCCATCTGTATTTACCGAAAAGGATGCCATCGTGGAAACGCTGACGCCTTATCGCGGATCGCAGGCCTTTGAAGTGCTGCGCAAAAAGACCGATGACTACTCCCGTGAGAATAAGCGGCCGGCGGTCTTCATGTTCACTTATGGGAACCTCACCATGCGCATCGCCAGGGCACAGTTTGCCGGCAACTTTTTCGCTGTGCCCGGCTTCGACCTCATCGACAACCCGGGCTTTAAAACCATCGATGATGGGGTGCAGGCCGCTATCGAAAGCAAGGCCGGGATCGTGGTGATATGCAGTTCGGATGATGAATATGCCTCCATCGCACCGGAGATATACAAGAAGCTAAAAGACCATGCTATCGTGATGCTGGCCGGCTATCCGAAAGATATCATTGAAGATCTCAAACAGGCAGGGATGAAGCATTTTATACACATGCATTCCAATGTCCTGGAGAGCCTGCAGGAGATACAGCAGGAACTGGGAATATGATCACTAGTATCAATCATTGAAGCTTAAAAGACATGAAACCGAATTTCAGTCAGATAAATATAAAAAACAGCAAAGCAGAAAAGCCCGACATTCAGGCATGGGAGCATAAGAACCATATTGAAAAAGATTGGAAAACCCCTGAAAAGATCAATGTGAAGCCTGTATATACCAGGGCCGACCTGCAGGGTATGGAGCATTTGCATTATGCTGCCGGCCTGCCGCCATTTCTGCGTGGCCCATATTCCACCATGTATGTGATGCGTCCGTGGACCATAAGGCAATATGCAGGGTTCAGCACCGCTGAAGAGTCAAATGCCTTTTACCGTCGCAACCTCGCTGCCGGGCAAAAAGGCCTGTCGATCGCTTTCGACCTGGCCACACACCGTGGCTACGACTCCGACCACGAACGGGTGGTTGGCGATGTTGGAAAAGCAGGCGTTGCTGTCGACTCAATCCTTGACATGGAGGTCCTGTTCGACCAGATACCACTTGACAAGATGTCGGTTTCCATGACCATGAACGGGGCAGTGCTACCCGTGATGGCATTCTATATCGTGGCCGGCCTTGAGCAGGGTGCTAAGCTGGAACAGCTCAGCGGGACCATACAGAACGACATCCT
>JAGLEK010000118.1 GCA_023145125.1 Bacteroidales bacterium
ACTTTGACGGTGACCAGATGGCTGTACATGTGCCCCTGGGCAATGCAGCTATTCTTGAGGCACAGATACTCATGCTTGCATCTCACAACATCCTGAATCCTGCCAATGGTGCACCGATCACCGTACCTTCACAGGACATGGTACTCGGACTTTATTATCTGACAAAGTCAAGAAGGAGCACCAGGGAAAAGCCTGTCAAAGGTGAGGGAATGAGATTTTACTCTCCGGAGGAAGTGATCATTGCCTATAACGAAAAGCAAGTTGACCTGCATGCCATCATCAGTGTAAATATTGAAAATTACAAGGATGGTGAAATAGTGCCCGAAACCATTGAAACTTCTGTTGGAAAGGTACTCTTCAACCAGGTAGTGCCTGAAGGTTATCCATACATCAACCAGTTGCTGACTAAGAAAGCGCTGAGGGATATTATCGGTGACGTTCTTATCCACACAGGAACTGCAGCAACAGCCAAGTTCCTGGATGACATCAAGAACACAGGCTTCCAAATGGCATTCAAGGGAGGTTTGTCGTTTAACCTTGGTGATGTACTGATCCCCGATGCCAAAACCGAACTCATCGCCAGTGCTAATGCTGAGGTCGACGAAGTGGTGAATAACTACAACATGGGTTTCATCACCAACAACGAACGTTATAACCAGATCATTGATATCTGGACACATACAAATAGTAAGCTCACCCATACATTGATGGAGATACTCTCCAAGGATGATCAGGGTTTCAACCCTGTTTATATGATGCTTGACTCCGGTGCGAGGGGATCCAAGGAGCAGATCCGTCAGCTTTCCGGTATGAGGGGACTGATGGCGAAACCACAGAAATCCGGTGCCACCGGTGGAGAGATCATCGAGAATCCGATCCTGTCCAACTTTAAAGAAGGGCTTTCGGTACTTGAGTATTTCATTTCTACTCACGGTGCACGTAAGGGTCTTGCAGATACTGCACTTAAAACTGCTGATGCCGGTTACCTCACACGCCGTCTCGTAGATGTCGCACAGGATGTGATCATTTCTGAGACCGATTGCGGAACACTCAGGGGGCTTACGACATCCGCCCTTAAGAAAAACGAGGAAGTGGTTGAAACACTTTATGACCGTATTCTTGGCCGTGTAACACTTCATGATATCTTCAATCCGCTTACCGATGAGATGATCGTTGCAGCCGGTGAAGAGATCACTGAAACAGTGGCAAGAGCGATAGAGGATTCTCCTGTGGAAAATGTTGAGATCAGATCAGTACTCACCTGTGAGGCAAAGAAGGGTGTTTGTGCCAAGTGCTATGGACGTAACCTCGCCTCAGGACAGCTTGTTCAGGCAGGTGAAGCCGTTGGCGTAATTGCTGCCCAGTCGATTGGTGAGCCGGGAACACAGCTTACATTGCGTACCTTCCACGTTGGGGGTACTGCATCGAACATTGCCATATCATCAAAAATCGAAGCTAAGTTCGATGGCAAGATGCATATCGACGAACTCAGGTCTGTTGACTATTTCAATGCTGAAGGAGAAAAATCCCAGATCGTGATAGGCCGTTCGGCAGAAATGAGAATTCTGGATGAAGAAACAGGAATTACTCTTGCATCAGCAAACATTCCTTATGGAGCAACCCTCCACACCAAACCGAATACCAAGGTTAAGAAAGGCAGGCTGATCAGCTCATGGGATCCATATAATGCCGTAATCCTTTCTGAGGTTGGCGGTACGATCCAATTTGAAAACATTGTTGAAGGAACAACTTACCGTGTTGAGTCTGATGAACAGACCGGCTATATTGACAAGGTTATCATTGAATCACGACAGAAAGCCAAGAACCCGACCATACAGATCCTTGACTCCAAGAAACAGGTAGTGAAAACCTACGATATTCCTGTAGGTGCACACATCACTGCTGAGGACGGTCATAAGATCAAGGCCGGCGAGGCCCTGGTTAAGATTCCACGTGCAGTCGGTAAATCCGGTGATATCACCGGTGGGCTGCCAAGGGTAACCGAACTCTTTGAAGCAAGGAACCCATCAGATCCTGCTAAAGTATCTGAAATTGATGGTGTTGTATCATTCGGCAAAAAGCTGAAGCGTGGTAACCGTGAGATCATCATCACCTCCAAAACAGGTGAAGAAAAACGTTACCTCATCCCAACATCCAAGCAGATCCTTGCACAGGAAAATGACTTCGTGAAGGCAGGTACACCATTATCAGAAGGTGCAATGACTCCGGCCGACATCCTCGCCATTAAAGGGCCGATGAAGGTACAGGAGTATATCGTAAATGAAATCCAGGAAGTTTACCGCTTGCAGGGTGTGAAGATCAACGACAAGCACTTTGAGACCATCGTACGTCAAATGATGCGCAAGGTTGAAGTTGCTGATCCGGGTGATACCAAATTCCTTGAAGGAGAACTGGTTAACAAAACTGCATTCCAGGATGAAAATGACGAGATCTTTGGAAAGAAAGTCGTTATCGATCCGGGTGATTCAGACTCCACGAAATCCGGGCAGATCATGTCGGCCAGAAAACTCAGGGATGAAAATTCATTACTGAGAAGGAAAGACAAACAGATTGTTGATGCAAGGGATGCCCAACCGGCAACTGCAAGGCAGGTGCTGCAGGGTATTACCAAGGCCTCTCTGCAAACCAACAGCTTCCTTTCAGCAGCATCCTTCCAGGAAACAACAAAAGTGCTTACACAGGCAGCCACACAGGCTAAGGCGGACAGCCTTCAGGGACTGAAAGAAAATGTCCTTGTAGGACACCTGATACCGGCAGGCACAGGCCTCAAGAGATATCAAGACATCATTGTCGGATCAAAAGAGGAGTATGAAGCATTAACTGAATCCAAGAAGGAAGAAGAACCTGCAGTAATCAGCGAAACTGAACAAGATTAATCCTATTTATTATGTCAGAACAAGCAAAAAAGAACCAGATAAATATTGAATTAGGTGATGAAATGGCAGAGGGTACTTATGCCAATATGTTCATGATCGGCCATTCAAACTCGGAATTCATTATTGATTTTATCAAGTGGATGCCGGGCGTTGCTAAGGCCAAGGTGAAGTCAAGGATCATATTAACACCTCATCATGCGAAGAGGCTGTTCAGGGCCCTCCAGGATAATATAGCCAAGTACGAATCGATGTTTGGAACGATCGAGATTCCGGAAGGAAGCGACAATATGCCTCCTTTTAACCTGGGAAGCCCTACGACAGAGGCCTGATTCAAATGATCTGAATATTAAAAACAGCATTGAGAGGTGCTGTTTTTTTTTGTTACTGGATGCTGGTTACTGGATACTGGTTGCTGGATACTAGATGCTGGATGCTGGATACTGGATAACTTCAATCTTTAGCTCACTTTAGGCACCTATGTATGGTTACTTGATAATTAGCTTTTGAGACAATGAATAGTCCTTTGAATTCAAGTTCAGGATATAGAAACCTGCCGGAATCCCGGGGAGAGCTTGTCTTATCTGGCTGTCTTTTGAAATATTCACTTCTCTATCCACAACTGTTCGTCCTGACAGATCACTAATAGTAAGCCTTCCATCAAATTCACGGCCGGATCTGATGTAGATATGATCTTTTGCCGGATTCGGATAAACCACAAAATCCTCATTCTTAACTTTTTCAGGGATGCGAATAGGCCCCTGGTATTCATAACAGCCCATATCTATTTCGCCACCGCTAATGCGCGGGTTACCGGCAAGGTCCTCAGCGGGAATAAAAAACTGAAGGGTATCTGACCGCCCGGCATTGATGCAGGGGGAGTTCCAGGCGAGGGAGAAGTCAACACCGGGGAGAATAAAATGGGGGGATTCTTCGATATTGCCATTTTCCCAATTCAAAACACCCCCTGTTGCATTGATATAATTTATTCCGCCTTTGATATCACAATTGTCAATAAATAACTTTGCAGTATCTTCTATGGTATTTAGGAAAATAACATTCTGATTATAAACAACATCATCCCAAAGGATTGAGTTGATCATACTAATATTTGCATCTATTAAAAGAAGAGAAGTTCCAACAAGTGGGCTATAGTTATTAGAGAAAGTGCAATTATGAATTATCAGGTGTGCTTGTGAAGCAGCTATTGCTCCTCCTCCCTGCATATCCGCTGTTGTCGTATTATTATCAATAAATAAACTGCCTATTATATTTGCATCGGATTCGACATGTACAGCGCCTCCATTATGTTCGGATACGTTCCCCTTGAAAATGCAATTGATTATATTAATCTCATTATCGAATGGTGTAATAAATATTGCACCACCATCAGCTATGTATTTTGATGACTCTGCATGATTATTCTCAAAATAAGTATTTTCAATTCGTGCATGAATGCCCTCAAGAAATGCAAGAGCCCCACCACTTCCTGTTGCTGAGTTTGATTTAAAGCTGCAGTCCATGATCAACACATGCCCGCTATCCTGGAACACAATACCCCCACCTCCTCCAAAGCAATAACTATCTTCAAAAGAACATCCAATTAGCTCCGGAGATGAGTTGGATGTAAATATCGCTCCTCCTATTTGAGCGTGGCTCCCTTTAAAGTAAGAATTAACTATTTGAGGGTCGCAATTTTTTGCATACAGAGCGCCTCCCTTAGCATCATCCGCATCATTTCCAACTACATTGTAATAAAATTCAGTATTGCTGATAAGAATATCTGAGTTTTCTAAATATATTGCACCGCCTTTATTCTTGGCCTTATTACCTTCCATAATGCAATTCTTCAGGCTTACCCGGTCTCGGCCAATTATACTCAGCCCCCCGCCTCCTGCAAGGCTATCCAGGGCATATCCATCCCAAATCCAACAATATTCAAATAGGATACTATCAAGAGGATTATCAAGGTAACCGTATATTTGAATAACACCACGACTTGTACCGTTGCCGAATATCTTAACTTCCTTATTATACTCACCTATTGCAGAAAAATGGCCAAAGATTTCCAAATAGGAATCTTCATTAAACTCAACTCTCACATCAGGCATGATAATTAGTGTTGAATCTTCAAACACTGCTATTGGGCCATAAATCCAATAAGGACTCCCCGTTGAATCCCATATTCCAGAAACACTCCCGCCCGGGATGATGGTTTGCGATTGCAGGGAAAAGCTAATAACCAATAAACTTGTTAACAGATATGCTTTGTTGAGATGCATGGTATCATAAAAATACAAAATAATGTTGGGTGTTGAGTGTTGGATGTTGGATTAGTTCTTAATTATCATCTTTGTTGTTCCAAATTCTCCCTTCCCTTTTAGTTTTAGTATATATACACCATCTGGCAGCTGCGGAAGGTTGACTTGTTCTATTTGGGAGCTTATTCGTTGCACGTAAGTTATATTTCCAGCTATTGTATATAATTCAATTCTGGCTGGCAGGATAAAATCCTTGTCCAGATGTATAATAAAGCATCCATTATTGGGATTAGGTGTAATATTAATTTGATTTTTAACATAAAGTTCATTTATTGAGATAGGGCCTTGATATTCGTATGCTCCCATATCAACTTCGCCACCTGAAATGCGTGTTTCACCATTTAAATCAGTTTCGGGGATCATGGAAACAAGCGTATCTGAACGGCCAGCATTTATACAGGGAGAGTTCCAATCGAGAGAAAAATCTTCCTGGGGGAGGACAAATGCCGGATATTCATCAATGTTACCGTTTGCCCAGGTAATGATCCCATTTCCACTTATGTTTTCTTCTCCAAACTGGATATTCGAATGTTCTATAAAAACAGAAGGGGGCATGGTTAGGTAAAAAAGAGAAATGGCTGTAGCATCCGGATTCGGAAAAGGGTCCCACAGTATACAATTCATCATATCAATACCTGCGGATGTACTATAGAATGTGGTGCCGTATTTTGAATTGTTATTTGAGAAGGTACAATTCACAGCCCATAAGCTTATATAATATAGTGCAACAGCTCCTCCAAAACTGGAATTGACGCTTGTCAGCGTATTGGTATTAAAAAGGCAATTTGAAAGATAAACGTAAGAGCCGGAGTACATTGCACCACCAAATACCGTTGCGGAATTCTCAATAAATGTACAGTTTTCAAAACGCTGGTCGTAGTTGCCTGTCGAAATATAAAGAGCTCCCCCGATTCCGGAATTATACAGAGACCCGGCTTTGCTATTCACAAAATTGACATAAGAAAAATTGGTTGAAATGCCATAAAGCAATGCTATCGATCCTCCGTTGTTCCCTGCAGTATTATCAAAAAAGTCGCAATAATCCATGTTTAGCGATCCATTGTCGGAACAGCATATTGCACCCCCATCTGATATGCTCGAGTTTTCTTGAAAACCACAGTTGAAGATAACAAGGGATGAATTGCTGCCATACAATCCTCCTCCAAGTCTTGATTCATTACCATAAAAGAGCACCCCTAAAAATACAGGGTTTGAATCCTTCACATACATCCCTCCGCCGTTGGCATCAAGCGAATCCTGGCTTGTGGCATTCATTTCAATACATGAGGCTATAATCAATATATCCGAATTTTCAATATAGATGCCTCCACCTTTATGCTCGGCATAGTTCCCCCCAATACTACTCCTTGAAACACGAACCTCATCCCTGTTTGATATCCATAATCCTCCCCCATTTAATTCACCATTGAAAGCAGCGCCTTTAGATATTATACAGTGATCCAATATGACACTGTCAGTGGCCGGGGATCCATTTCCATAGATCTGGATTCCCTCCCAGGTGTCCACTTCAGCTGTGAATTCAATTTTGCTTATGTTCCCTCCTATTGCCTGAAGCACGCCGTAAACATCCAAACCAGCAGTATCCTGGAAAATAATCTCGACATTTCCGGAAATGTTCAGAACAGAATCTTCATGTATGGTGATATCATCTTGTATCAAATAAGGGCTGCTCCATTGATCCCAATTACCTGATACATACCCGCCGGGAATGATGGTCTGCGATTGGCAGGTAAACCCAAAAACCAATAAACTTATTAGCAGATATGCTTTATTGAAGGGCATGGCTTAGTAAAGATACATAAAAGTGTTGGGTGTTGGGTGTTGGGTTGGTTACTGGTTACTTCGCGCACCGAAGCTTTAGCGTAGGTGGACTGGTCACTAATTCAAC
>JAGLEK010000119.1 GCA_023145125.1 Bacteroidales bacterium
TGGTTAAATGGCTAAATGGCTAAATGGCTATGGTGTTAGGTGGTATTATTATTAAAGAAGGAAATAAATTATTTTAGGATTTTATTTGGTACCGCTGTGGCCGAAACCACCCTCCCCGCGAGAAGTTTCGTTCAATTCTTCAACCTCTGTCCATTCGGCTGTTTCGTGACGGGAAATTATCATTTGTGCTATGCGCTCTCCATCATGGATGATAAAATCTTCGCCGGACAGGTTTATGGTAATGATCTTGATCTCCCCCCTGTAATCTGCATCAATGGTGCCCGGGGTATTTACCAGGCTGATCCCCTTTTTAATTGCCAGGCCACTGCGTGGCCGGATCTGTGCTTCGTAGCCTGACGGCAGTTCAATAAACAGACCGGTTGGCACAAGAATCCTTTCCATGGGTTTTAATAGAATGGGCTCGTCAAGGCTTGCCCTTAGATCCATACCGGCTGAAAAAGCGGTTTCATATGCCGGAAGGGCATGCTTTGACTTGTTGACTATTTTAATTTTCATACAGCTTATAAGATATAAAATTGATATGTGTTAGTGAAATTCGGTATGGTATTTTCTCCTTTCCAAAAGAAATGCAATTACTATAAATAATACTATATATGAAAAATGCACAATATATTTCAGGGTTCCCTCTGCAAAAGATATTTTTTCAGAAAGGAAATATAAACCAAAGGCGAAGAAAAAGTATAAAAAGATATTAAGAAAATCATAATTGATCCTGTAGAACCTCCGGCCGCCAATAAACGAAAGTACGACCATGGAAAAATAACAGGCAAGATGGGCCCAGGCGGCACCGGTATAACCATATTTTGGTACAAGGAGGACATTTAGCACAACGGTAATTATAGCACCAACAAAAGCGATAACAGCCCCATATTTTGTCATATCTGTCAACTTGTACCAAACAGAAAGATTGAAGAAAATACCAAGTAAAAGGTTAGCCAGCAGGATAATGGGAACAATTCCCAGGCCGGCGCGGAAATCCGGGCCAATAAAATATTTAAAAATGTCGAGGAAGAGGGTAACTGTTAAAAAGATCAACAGGCAGAAAATGATAAAGTATTTCATCACCGAGGCGTATAGCTGCTTAGCATTTTCCTCCCTCGCATGGGAAAAGAAAAATGGCTCTGCGGCATAACGGAACATCTGAATAAACAGTGTCATCAGCACGGCCAGGCGGTAGTTTGCCCCGTAAACACCCAGCTGGCTCAGGATATAATTCTCCCTGTCGGGAATGTTATCCGGCACACTGATAAGAAATTTAAAAAGCACTTTGTCGGAAACCTCGTTTATCATTCCGAAAAGCCCCACCAGCAAAAGGGGAAAACCATAAGAAAGCATTTTCTTTAACAGCCTGTGATCAAAAGAAAATGATACCTTGAAAATATCAGGGATCAGAAGTATCAATGTTACGATGCTTGCAATAAGGTTGGAAATAAAAGCATAGCCAATACCGATGTTCTCGTTATATATACTGCTTAGAATTGAATCAGGATTATCTTTAAGGAACCACGGTAAAAAAAGAAGAAAGAAAAAATTAAAAAAGACATTAGTGAATACATTGATTATCTTGATCCACGCGAAGCGAAACGCCCTGTTTTGTTGTCTCAGCCTTGCAAAGGGAATTGAAGTAAAGGCGTCCACCCCGACAATAATGGCAAAATAGATTATGTATTCGGGATGATGCGGATACCTTATCAGGGATGCGATTTCACCGGAAAAGATCAGCGCAAGAAAAATGAATACCGAGGATGTTACAAGAAGGCTGCTTATTGCAGTGGAAAAAACACTGTCTTTATTTTTTTCTGACTGGGCATACCTGAAGAAAGAGGTTTCCATACCGTAGGTAAGCAGAACCAGGAGAAAAGCCACATATGCATAGAGCTCGGTAACAACTCCATATTGACCTTCGGCAAAAATGCGGGTATAAAAGGGGGTTAAAAGCAGATAATTAAGCAAGCGGGGAACAATTGTTCCCATACCGTAAACGGCGGTCTGTCCGGCTAGTTGTTTTAAGGGTTTCAATGCCTGGGCTTGTCTTAGGATGCAAATGTAAACATGAAAATCAATTTGCTGGAAATATCGTGAAAGAAGTTAATAACAGTAGCTGATTAGTAGTGCTGGCAGCAAAACTAAGACAACTGATAAGCGGGCAGGGTGATAATAAATACAGTGCCATCAGTTGGAGAAGATTCGAAATTTATATTCCCACCCGCCTCAACAATGATACTGCGGACAAGCGCAAGGCCGAGCCCCATACCGCTTGATTT
>JAGLEK010000012.1 GCA_023145125.1 Bacteroidales bacterium
CAGGCATATTGCAAGAAAGAAAATACTCAGTGGGATTCGCTTTATGGATTTATTGATTTTGGCAATTAAGATCATATGACTATATATTAATTTTTAATTGTAAAGATGCTTTTGTGCTGCAAAAATAATAATATACGCTCATTGTTACCTGGAAAACCCACATTAATATATATTGGTGGTATCAGGTATAAAATATGCAGTATTCACTGTTTAAGAAATGTTGATTTTACAACTCACTAAAGTTCTACAATACTGGAATTAGTATAAATTTTCGTATATTTACATGAATCAAAAATCCTAATCCAAGAATCAATACCTACACCTATGAAAAAACATTACGCTAAATCTTTGTTAGCAGGATTCATTTTCCTGCTCATGTATTCGTTTGTTGCCGCACAGGGCAACTATGAATACCCATCCCCATGTTATGGGGGAAATGCCGACCCGGCTGCTATTCAAGAGTACATTGACAACTACCAGCCACGGGTTTACCGGTCAAACCTGGCAATGCCGGATAGCTGGACGGTAGAAAGTCTTATTCCCGTTAACCGCAGCCAGATTGACAATAAAGGCACGGAGTTCTGGCTGTTGATGCCCAGAAACCATGACCTTTTTGTAAGTGGTATCTACCTTGATATCACCTGCGATGTTAATACAAGCGGTACAGTATCTATCCCCGGCCTTTCATTTAACGAGGCTTTTACTGCAGGACCGGGATCCATCACCAGGGTCACCTTGCCAAATGATGTCCAGGTTGCCACCAGCCAGGGCATTGAGCACAAAGGTATACACGTAATATCCCAGCATGAGGTTGCCATTTACGGTGTCAGCCTGAGGCAATATTCCTCTGACGGATACCTGGGATTGCCACTGGATATTTTATCCACGCAATACCTGATCATGTCATATCCCAATCTAACCTGGGGTGGTATCTCCCCTAATCCGGGCCTGCTTTCACAGTTCGCTGTAGTGAGCCCATATGATAATGTAACAGTGACCATCACGCCATCATGTGAAACCTACGGTGGTAATCCTGCAGGAGTGCCCTTCCAGGTTGGCCTGAACCAGGGAGAAGTATTCCAGGTTCAATGCTACGTTTCAAATGACCCCGGAGCAGATCTTACCGGATCTGTGGTACAGTCGACGCTTCCAGTTGCTGTAGTATCAGGTAATGCCTGTGCCAGTGTACCGCAAGATGTTTCCGCCTGTGACCATATCCTGGAGCAGGTACCACCTGTCAGCACCTGGGGTTCATCCTTTGTAGCTTATCCTTTAGAAGGACGTGAGAACGGTGATACATGGAGAATGCTGTCTGCTTCTGACAACACTAGTCTGTATATAGATGGCATTCTGGTTGAAACACTTAACTTCGGTGATTTCTATGAGACCATCCTGACAGCTCCTGCAGAGATCACTGCATCGCACCCTATCATTGTTATGCAGTATTCGAATGGAGACGATTTTGATCCGGGTATTTCACAGAATGGTGACCCATTCATGATGCTGATCCCGCCAACCGAACAGTTCATGGATCACTATACTTTTGCAACCCCGAGTTCAGGATTTATCTACCATTATGTGACTGTGACAATAGAAACCGGCGGCATTGCCACACTGCAACTTGATGGCGTTAATGTAGATCCCGGCTTATTCACTCCCATTGGCAGCACCGGCTTTTCGGGTGCAGGCCTGTCCATAGCCGAAGGCCCTCACACCCTGCAAAACACCTCAGGCGTGCCATTCGGGATCTATTCTTACGGATTCGCAGAATATGATTCATACGGTTACGCAGGTGGATTGTCACTTAATTTTATTTACACAGGAAGTGCCCCGGTCATCACAAGGACCAGCCAGACGATCAACCTTGAAAATTCAGGCCAACCAGAAAACACCGCCCTGAATATTGAAACCCTTATCACTGACCCGGAAGCACCTTTTACGCAGTCTGCAATTTTGTATTACAAAGAGGCAGGTACGGCTACCTATACCCAGGTTAATATGACTGAAGGCACCAATAACATCTGGTCAGCCCAGATCCCTGCAATGGATGTGGTTACACCCGGTATTCATTATTATCTCTATGCAGAGGATGGCCAGCTGGCATCAACCGATCCGACGCTCGACCCGGGTAATAATCCTTACAGTATTGCTGTACTTCCGAATGTGCTGCCTGTGATTACCCACACAGCAGTAAGTTCAGCACCACTGAACCAGGATCTGACCCTGAATGCGGATGTCACCGATTTAACCAATATGGTTCACAGTGTGACCCTTTATTACAGGAACAAAGGGGGGAACCCCGTATATAGCAGTGCAGCTATGCTGGATAAAGGAGCTTATCAGGGGATTATCCCGGCCTTGTTTATGACCAACCAGGGTACGGAATATTATATCAAGGCTACAGATGACCTTGGCCTGAGCAGTACTTTCGCTACTGCTGACCAGCCTATCGTCATTAATGCCCCATTTGGTATTGGTGACCTGGAAGAAAACACTCATCCTCATCTGAGTGTATTCCCTAACCCGACAAGCGGAAACGCATCTATTGAGATCATAGTTGACAGTCCTGCAATGGTATCATTGAGAATTTATAACAACTTAGGAGAAGAAGTAAACATTCTCATTGATCAGAAGTTATCCGGTGGAACTCATCAATTTGATTTTGCCGGCAGCCAATACCCGGCAGGCATATATTTCTGCTACCT